>MAYW01000022.1 GCA_001723765.1 Candidatus Scalindua rubra | reverse complement strand
GGTGGAGTTTGATTGTATGATGCTGATGAGCCTTCAATTGAATTTGCTAATTCTGTGAGAAAGTTCTTTTTGTTCAAATTTGTCTGGGAGGAATTGTTGGTGTTTTTTGGTGTACTTGTGGTGGGTAATTCTTTTGTTGATAGCATTCCAAATAATGAATTTAATGATTGTTCAGGCATTTTTCTATCTAAATGTATTAAAAAAAGTTTTAAAGTGGTGGTAAGTCGCTTTTGTATTAAGCTAGCTTTGTGCCAAAAAGGATTTATTTAAGTATTCGGAATAAGACTTATTCTTATTAATGCTTCTATTATCATTTGTAACAAGCACTTAGGGAAAAATATATTTTACTAATGTCTGGAACTTTTGATGTTCTCTTCTCTTATTAGAAGGGGTGAATGTAACAATTTTTACCGTATAGTGCGGAAAATAATTTCCTGTACATAAGAATCTATGATGGGGTGGAGATGAATGGAGTTAGCAGGCAATATTTTGTAACGCTGTTATCTTTTGTGTGCGCAATGAAGAAAAGTATATTTAAATGCACTGCATTCAGACACTTTATATAACTGGCTAACGTACCCGCGTGTTTTTTTTGTAATGCGCTAACGCGATTGTCTTTTAACGCTCGTAATGAGGACTTTATAGGGAAGCGACCATATGATATGCAACAAATTGTGCGTATCGTTTCATTGACAACAATATGAGTTTCCAATCATATAGCGATTGCTTTCTTTGATATTGTTTTTTATGGTAGGATTTTAGGAGTTTTATAACTGAGGCTTCACTGCTATCAAATATGGCATCAGAACTCCACATTATGTTGCCGGATTTGGCAGAAAACATGCCAATTTTTATGCCTAAGATTGGTGGTTCATACGGTTTGTACTGAGTAATTGTACCAAAAATAATTGCATCTACTTTATATCTCTTTTTTGCTTCAGTAATTGTTTCAGCCCTAATCAGTCCCCTATTCCAGACATCCCTTTGTTGTGATAAAATGTCTTGGAACTCTTGAGGTACTACAACATCAAATTTTGTACTCTTTTGTAATTCGATAAAAAAGGCTTCTGTGACCTCATTTACTACTTTGTCTCTTTTGGTTTCAAAAGCGAATGGAAGCAATAAAACTCTTTGCACCTTGGTATTGTTGTATTCATCGGATTTATGGTAGCTGATAGAATCAAATTTTTTTGTAAATAATGTGCTTTGAACTGTTCCGGCCACATCGGACATTACACAGCCTTTGATACTTATTGCAGTAAAAAAGAATAAGATTATTGTTATCGTGGCGCGAAATGTTCTCATATTTATTAGAATGAGTTGTGATTAGTATTCAAATATTTAACGAAAGGGCCAAGTTCCTTTTGCCATTTTACGAAAAATGTTATTCTTCTTTTTGCTTTTGCTCCAACTGATCAATTTTTAATTTATATAACTCTTGTTGAGCTTTCGTCTCGGATATTTGAGACTTTAAAAGTTTTTTCTTTATGGGTTCTAATTCCTGCTCAGCGGCAACAGCCCTTGCCTCAGTATCTCTTAATTGAGATTTCAGGGACTTGATTTCTTCTGATAGATTTTTGTTAATCTCTTCTAATTCCTTTTTGGTATCGGCGAATTCTTTCTCAACCTCTTCTTTACCAGCTTGCAAATCAGATAGATTTATTTCAAGCGCTTTTACTCTATTTCTTTCTACCTTTAGTCTGTGTTCTAATCTTTTAATTTTTTCTAATACCTTTATTTCTTCATCTCCGTCCACTATTCCCAAACCTACCGTAGATCCTCCTGATAAATATCCTGATCCTTGTTTAGCAGGTTCAACCTTTTTGGTTTTGTCTTCTTTAACTGATGGTTTGTCTTTCTTGATTGCAGGCTTATCCTTTTTAATTGTTTTCTTTTTAGTTTTTTCTTTCTTGTCTGAAGGTTCTTCCTTTTTAACTTTTTCTTTTTTAGCCGAAGATTTGACTTTTTCAACACTTTTATTATTAGATGAAGTCTGTATTTTTTCTAGCAATGTACAACCGTTAAATAATACGATAGAGAGGCATAATATTGCCAAAATGTATTCTTTTAATTTATAGTTGACTTTTGACATTTTTATATGAAATTGTTTTTGTTGAACTAAATAAACAAAATCCTGTTTTTGATAAAAATTAGTGACCTACCCGTATCGAACGGTATTTTTGGGTGAGTTGCAAGAAAAACAAATAAATTATTTAACTATATTCATATAAAATATAATTTTAATTGTCAATATATTTCATTATCAAATATATAATATGAATAAGAATGTATCCTATTGTTTGGCTTAATTACTTGATTTTCTACCATTCATAATCTAGAATCATTCTCGTCATTGTTGAAAATTTAATTACTAATTTTACCTATTTATCCAGGTAGTTTGAGCCAAAATCAAACAGCTTTATAATTTAGCTATTTTTTTTTACCTTTGAGCTAAGCCAAAGCTGAGCTTAGCTTAGTCAGCTTTGTCAGAAATTTATCCCTTTTTGGTTCTGGCTCGGCCAGGTTGCGTTATAGCATTGTCGAGATAATATGTATATCGTAAAATACTATAAAACATTATGAGAAATAATATTGTACATGTTGGAGCTCATGAACTCAGATACGAGATACGCGAGATAGTTGCGGTTGGCAACAAGTTGTGTGATATGGGGTTGGATGTTTGTTGGGAGAACATTGGAGACCCTGTTCATAAAGGTGAAAAGATACCATCGTGGATCAAGGATGTAATAAAAAAGGCTGTAGATGAAGATTCATCTTTTGCATATTGCCCAACGAAGGGGTTGGACGAAACAAGGGAATTTCTTGCAGATCTTTGTAACAAGAGGAAAATGATAAAGATAACGAAAGAAGACATCGTCTTCTTTAATGGGATTGGTGATGCTATTTCGAAGGTTTATAACTATTTAAGGAGAGAGGCAAGGGTTATAGGTCCTTCACCTGCTTATTCTACACATTCATCATCAGAAGCTGCCCATGCTGGCGAAGATCATTTAATGTATAAATTGGACCCCAACAACAAATGGTTTCCTGATCTAGAAGGTTTACGTAATAAAGTAAAAAACAATCAGGCTATTTCAGGAATATTGGTAATAAATCCAAATAATCCGGCAGGTACAGTATACCCTAAAGAGGTAATGGAGGAAATTGTAAGGATAGCTGAGGAATTTGATCTGTTCATAGTATGTGATGAAGTGTATTTAAATATAACTTACAATGGTAATGTTTCAGCTCCGCTCGGTGATGTTATCAATAATGTATGTGGCATTTCGATGAAAGGGATTTCTAAAGAGCTACCGTGGCCTGGGGCGAGGTGTGGCTGGATAGAGGTTTATAACAAAGATAAAGACCCAATATTTAAGAGGTATATTGATACAGTACTTAATGCAAAGATGCTGGAAGTATGTTCAACCACGCTTCCTCAACAAGTTATTCCACATTTACTATGTGACCCAAGATATAAAGAGTACCATGAAGAAAGAAATAAAATGTATGAACGAAGGTCTAGATTTGCTTACGATACATTAAATGAAATTGATAACATAATCGTGAATCAAACAAATGGTGCATTTTACATGACAATTGTTTTTAGAGAGGGAGTTCTAAATGATAAGCAAAAACTAAAGATTAATGATAATTCAATAAAAAATTATATAGAAGAAATAACTCGATATGTTGAACTTGACAAAAGATTTGTTTATTACCTGTTAGGGGCTACAGGTATATGTGTCGTGCCATTAACTGGCTTTAGTTGCGACCTATATGGTTTTAGGATAACGCTATTAGAAACAAACGAAAAGAAATTCGAATGGATATTTACGACCGTTGCGGAGAAGATAAAAGAATATTTAAATTCATGATTTGGCATAAGTACAATATTGAACAAAAATTGCAATCCAATTAAAAGTCGAATTGGACGGTCGAGGCAATGTCAAAACAGACAAAAACTACATGACCAGCATTAAAGGTATTTTTGCTGCTGGCGATATGAGACGGGGACAATCTTTAGTTGTCTGGGCCATCAACGAAGGCCGAAACGCAGCCATCGCTGTTAATAAGTGGCTCATGCGATCCCCGTAATGTAAATAGCAATGACCCAAAAATGTTTTTAATTGAAATAATTCATGAAATAGTCATAATAGCCTCAATCGAAAAATATACTGAAAAAGAATATCAAGTTAACGCCCTATGGGCGGACTTTTTTGCATAACGCTAGCGAAGGGCTCAGAATGAAAAGGATGTATCTTATTGCATCATAAGTAGTTAAAATGGAAATTCCGTTAAATTTTTGTTATAGGTATGAGTTTTGCGAAATTAACATAACGTTTTAATTTTTTAACATTTTTAAGCAGGTGTTAGTTATGTTATCAGTAGCAGAAAAACCTATGGGAGGAGGGAAAATAATGACAGCAGAAGAATTTGTGGACCAGTTACAGCAGGATTGTTTAGATCATCCAGCATTAAATCATTCATATTTAAAAAAGTTTGAGGCAGGCAAGGTAGATAAAAAAGCTATTAGAATATTTGGTGAAAATTATTATTGTTTTTCACGTTATTTCTCCAGGTACCTGGCAGCTTTGGTGGCTATTACTCCATTTGAGGCTTCAAGGGCTCCATTAATAAAAAATCTTCATGAGGAATACGGTGGACGTCAGGAAGAGAATCGAGATATGGACCCTGAGTTGACACATCCTGCAATATTCAGAAGATTTTTGAGATCTGTTGGAGTTGATACATCACAAGAGACACTTGATGCTATCAAACCAATACCAGAAACTAAGCTATTTGTCGATAAGTATTTAAATATTAGGTTCCTTGATTATATAACGGCGTTTGGAGCTTTGGGACCAGGAACTGAATACATAGTCCCAAAGATGTATACATACATTCGTGAAGGTTGTAAGAAGGCAGGCCTGAGTGATGATGAAGTGCTTTTCTTTACGGCACATATCGAATTAGACGTAGAACATGCGGAAGGTTTAAAAGAAGGTTTGATCCCTTTTGCTCAAACAGAGGAAAACCAAGAAAAATTACGTTTTGGTGCAATGGATTTTCTTGATGCCAGAACGGTTTTATGGGATGGATTGGAAAGAGCTAGTGGGCTTTAAAGTTCTTTCGTAATTATGTGTATTTGTGCAACATAATTGTCTGAAAATGCCCAAACGTAACCATAGAGAAATTAATATACAAAACGTTTGGTCATATTTAATCCCGTTAGAAAGCTTATGTGGCTATGTCCCTCCTGGACAACCACGCTTTCTAACGGGTTTTTTGTGTCAATAAACAGTAGAAGTAAAATTAATTTTGCATAAATTGGTTGTTATGATTCAAAATAACGGTTGAATTTAGCCAGATACTTAATATATACTTTATTAGATGTATTTGCATTCTTTATGTAAGACTTTTATTTGTATAGCTTACCTCGTTTATATTAAATTGATGTAATGGTACTTCATTTGCACTATTGAAAAGGTTAAAAATTTTAATTGATATCAATAATACTTATAATATACTAGTTTTCACTATATATAAATCACTTTTTTATTATACCTTGTGACTTTTATTTGAAGAACAGGAGGTCTGGAAATGGGAAGCTTATTTATACCGAATAGGTCTGCGGCAACAAAGACTAGAACCAGAACCGGTGCTCAGGTATTACCTCAAAGCGGGATGTGTGTAATTTGTCTGGATGGATGTCCTGGGTTCTGTGAGATTGGGACGTCAGCGATGAGAGGTCCGGAAACCATATACCCTCAACCATTCGGTGAAATGACTGCCGGGGCCCAAAAAGATTACCCTGTAGATTATTCACATTTTAATATAAGCGGAACTATTGCCAGTCATCACCAAAAAGAGTATGAAATGTTTACAAATGTAAATCTTGAAACCCGGCTTGGGAGAGACGATGGTCTCAAGTTGAAATTACCCTTAATCTGCACAGGTTTAGGTTCTACACAGATAGCTCAGAAACATTTTGAGGATATTGGAGTGGGTGCGGCTATCTGTGGTACCGGAATAGTGATAGGTGAGAATGTAGTAGGTATGGATGAAAAATCCAAATTTGACTCAAATCATAAAGTTACAGAATGTAAGGAACTAATAAGAAGGTTTAAATCTTTTAAAGACAACCAAAAAGACGGATATGGTTTTATCGCTATTCAAGCGAATCCGGAAGACTGGAGATTGGGTGTTCTTGAGTATAGTATGAATAAACTTGGTTCTGATGCCGTTGAATTAAAGTGGGGGCAGGGCGCAAAGAATATCGGTGGTGAAGTTAAAATATATACTCTGGAAAAAGCAAAAATGTTGAAGAAAAGAGGTTATATTGTTATTCCTGATCCGGATGACAATATTACGCAAGAGGCATTTAAGAAAGGCGCTATAGAGGGTTTTGAAAGACATACAAGGATAGGGGCAATATCAGATTTCTTACCCAAGGCAATGGATGATTTTTGTCAGTCTGTGGAACATCTCAGAGGTGCAGGCGCTAAATATGTATTTTTGAAAACGGGTGCTTATCGACCATCGGATCTAGCAAGGGCAATTAAGTTCTGTTCGATTGCAAAGGTTGACGTGTTAACTATTGATGGTGCTGGTGGTGGAACGGGTATGAGTCCATGGAGAATGATGAATGAATGGGGTGTGCCTACCGTTTATATTGCCGCTATGACTTATGAGTATTGTGACAGGCTGGCGAAAAGAGGAGAATATGTACCGGATATAATTCTTGCTGGTGGTCTTACTTCTGAGGATCATATTTATAAATCATTTGCATTAGCTGCGCCGTACGTTAAGGCCGTTGGAATGTCACGCTCAACAATTTGTGCGGTTATGGTTGGTAATACCAATGGAGAAGCAATTAAGAAAGGTAAGATCCCAAAACCTGCTGCAGAATATGGTGATAGCGTTGATAAGATTTTTTATTACTCAACAAAGGTTAATAAGGAATTTGGAAAGGTAGGTCCAGGGGCTTTAGGCATGTATTCCTATTATCAGAGAATGGCAATGGGCCTACGCCAGATAATGGCTGGTTCAAGGAGATTTGAACTTAGTAGTATTGGTAGGAATGATATTTTTGCATTGACCAGAGAAGCAGCAGATGTTACGGGTATCAATTATATTATGGACTGGGAAAAAGAGGCATCAGCAAGCATCTTAGATGCGTAATAGTATACATAAAAAATACAAACAAATTTACATCTAACCTAGGTTGAGCGATTTATTTGATGAAATTGTTGTAGCCGCAGGCTTTAGCCTGCGTTCTTCATCATTTAATGGGTTTATGACAATTTCACGTAAGTTACGCAACCTGAAGGTTGTGGCTACATAAATCGCTCAATTTAGGTATAAAAAATTTTGAGCTGTATAAGATACTAAAAAATCTTATACAGCCTTTTCTTTTTCCTTGAGTTGAAAAAGAACATGAACTTAACAAAAGCATCTCGAATAAGAATTACATTATTAAACTTATTTGTATTTCTAATTGGATTCTGCTCTATTGAGAACACGGTGCAATGTTCCACAAACCACAAGGAGGTAGTGAGTGTAGTTGGAAACTATTGGGACGTTTGGGGATGGGCGCGTAGGGTGGAACTAGATGGTAAGTATGCTTACATTACACTTGGTGAGAGTGATGAAGGTATCCAAATCCTGGATGTGTCTGATCCGGGAAACCCCAGACGGGTGGGTAGTTTGCCATTTGGGTGGATATATAACATAGACGTAAAGGACAATATTGCCTTCTGCGGTCCACGCTTTGATAAGGAAGTTGTTGTTTATGATGTAGCAGACAAAGCGTATCCGAAGTTGATTATAAAACTTCCAACCAAAGATGAATATGCAAATCCACTGATTGAAGGAGACCTGCTTTTAGTACGTTCAGGAGGACAAACGCAGTTATATGATGTGAATGTTCCAAGAGCCCCCAGGTTGCTTTCTACGTTGCCAGATGTGACAGTGTGGCATGTTGACGGCAACCGTGGCTATGGGCTGGTCACAAAGATTATTGAGCAAACTGATCCTGATGATACCAGTTCTGAGATAACATTATTCAAGGAGCAAGTTGTAGTCCTTGATATGACAAATCTTTTGAAGCCACGAATTATTGCTAAGCGTAAATTGCCTATGTCTACACGCCCCTGCAATTTGATTTATGCACACCGAGGATACCTTTATGTGGGTTTGCCGGAACAGGGTATTCAGATATACAATCAGTCCAATCTTAAAAAACCTATCGGTCACTTGAGGTTGTGGGGAGATGATGTTGCTGATGATGCATATCGTGGATTTCATATCGTAGATAACTGCGCTTACTTCGTAAATCAAGGATGGGGTTTTCTTCCAAATTATGAATCTGATTATTCAGAGTCTGCCGGACTATGGATGCTGGATTTAACAGATCCTGAGAACCCTGTGGTGGCAGGGCGTTGGGGAGTATATGAGGCACGGGAGGCCAAGATACCGATGCGAATGGAGTTTGTTCAGGTTCACGATAGTTTTGCTTATGTCATTGATAGTATGTTCGGGCTGCGGGTGCTGGACGTATCTAATCTAAATCGTCCCAGGCTCGTTGGTAATTATAAAGCTGGTGGAGAAATGATTGATTCCTATCTTACAGAGAAGCGTATGTATGTTTCAGAATACTTGAGTGGAGGCATAACGATTCTGGATATCGCTTATCCAGGAAAGCCTGAAAGAATAGGCTACTTTCATTCAGGTGGCTATATTTACAAGATGGCAGGCTATAAGGATGAGTATCTCTACTTTGACAGTGTTGACGGTGATTTTGTACAGGAGTTCGGGTTTTATGTAATTGATGTTCGTGATCCTACGTCTCCTCGAATAGCGTACTGGCAGCAGGAGACGGTGGGGCCTGTGCGGGTAGAAGGGGATCTCCTGTTAACGGTAAGCGGTCTCTTTAGTCTCAAAAACCCGGAGAAGCCAGCAAAGCTAGCAGATTGGCCGATCAAAGGTGAAACTATGGGTAGCTATGTTAGGCGTGGTAATTATGTCTTTTTTGCCCGTGCACGTCAGGGTGAACGTGAGCCTGATAACTTCCAGGTGATAGACATCTCCGAGCCAAACAATCCAAAGGTTGTGGCAATGCTCTCCATTACGGGGGATGATTCGCTTAAGTCTTATCGCTTTATGCAGATTGTGGGTGACAAGGTTTATGTAGGTGCAGCTAATGAAGATACGCAGATTTCAGTAGTGAATATTTCTAACCCGACCAAACCCAAACTGATTGGTGAGTATGGAGGGTTGAATGGTAGCGATTCTTTTTATGGTTTTCACGTGCAAGGCAAAAAACTCTTTACATTCCATTATTATGCAGGAGAGGAAAATGGTATCATTTATGATATTAGCAAAGGCCTTGAAAGGCCAAAGGAAGTGCAAATCATACCTGGCTTTTATACATGGCAAACGGAAGTACAGGACAATTATATTTATGCAGTGAGATTTAACGGTTTAGAAATCTTTGAGCTGAATTAATTGACTTTTTGAGTTATCCACATTTATTGAAGTTTCACATACCAATAGCAACAAGAAAAACTACATCATTTTTGCCTTACCCAAACTACACGTATTTTCATTGACTCAAATAGTTAGTTTGTTAGTATTTCTTTAAATGGGATAGGAAATGGGAACAGAGAAAAAAAAGATAAATGGGAAAAACTGAAAATTTGTGCTTTTGTCGTTATACCGATAGTACTTACTATTTTAGGTGTCTGGGAAAAGATGTCTCTCAAAGAAGAAGATATTAAGGTACGCACGCTCGAATTGGCTGTGGATATACTAAAGGAAGACCCTAAAGATAACCCAGAAAATTCTGTTCTACGGAAATTCGCAATAGATATTATTAATGAATTCACAGAAAAAAAGTTAAGTAAGATTGACAGCATAAAGACAAGTGAATCATTAAAGGTTTCGACTGACAGTGCGAGTGAATTTGAAAGTTGGTATGATAGAGGAACTGGAGAATACACTAATAAAAGATACGATAAAGCAATTATCTCTTTTGCAAGGGCATTAGAAGAAAAGCCAGAGCCTCAATCTGCTGCTTATACTTACAACTATAGAGGGACTGCCCATGTACAGCTTGGTGAGTTTAAGAAAGCAATTGAAGACTATACTGAAGCAATTAGGTTACTTCCAAAATACGCTATCGCTCATAAAAACAGAGGAATTGTTAACTATAATATTAACGAGCAAGAAAAGGCATTTAAAAACTTTAGTAAAGCGTCCGTATTGTATATTATTAAAGATGATTATCAAAGTGCATTAGATATTAGTACAGAGATGTTATCATTATCAATTAAAACAGAAGATAAAGCAATACCGCTTTATCTCGAATGTGTTGCAAAAAAGAAAATCAATAATGAGAATACATCAGAATGTAAAATAGTATTAAATGAGATTCTTAAAAAGGTTTCCACTTTAAGTTGGTCTTCTGATGAGATTGAAACATGGCTTAATAAAGAACAAATAGAAAAAGAGACACATACTTTTATCGAGGAAATGACAGATTCGCTTAAAAAACATAAAAAGTGATGGATTTTAATGTAGTCAATATTGCCTTATCACACACCAAAAATATTATTTTCTCCATTTCTCAACCACTCTTGTGTCTGGATTACCCCACCCCAAACCACACCAGAATTATTCATGTCCGTCATGAAGGTATATAGAAATAAATATTAAACTTCCGTATGACCCTCCTTCTCTCATTTATTTGCTTCAACTTCTTTTAACTTTTCACCCCAAGTCTTTTTGTCTATATCTATTAGATTCAATAAAAAGCAGATCCAAATATTCTTTGATTATTATAACTTGAAATAAAACATAGAATTTTGTAACTTTAATCAATTAATAGAAAACGAAAACTATAAAGGCTCTTGAAAGGCAAATGGAGGATTTGGACAGTCGCAATACAGTCACAACAGTAAATATGCTCTCCATAGCAAACTATAACTAATATTAATAACTAAATTGAGTGATTTTTGTAGCCACAAACTTCAGGTTGCGTAACTTTGGTGAAATCTTCATAAACCTGTTAGATGATGAGAAACGCAGGCTAAAGCCTGCGGCTACAATAACATACAATGTGAAATCGCTCAATTTGGGTAATATATAGACTTAGCCCGTGTGGCTCAATGGCAGAGCACGTCATTCGTAATGCTTTTTGGTAGTATTTTGCAAGTCCTTTAAAAGTAACACAATACATTGCAGCTTTGATACTTGCAACTTTTCTTGAACTAGCTTATTTAATTTCAATTTGCATCTATTTGTGCTACTCACACGCTCAATTTAGGATCAGTAATATTATTATGGCGAAGTCACTATTTTTTTAAGTTCTCCACATTATTATTTTTTTAGGGTTTTGTTTGTTGTTTGGGTTTGGATAAAGTGAATTATACATATTAATATTATTTTAAATATTTATGGTTTATGATGGTTTGTAACTTGTTGTGTGGATTATGTTTATTATTTTTAATTTTTACTCTGTTTTGACTTTCTATTATAAGATTTTTAAAATGTGGTTGGTTTAGCAAAATGTACTAAATGATTAGACTATACAATATATGGCAAACGTCTTATATACTACCTTATGTTACGTAATTTCGTATCTTATTCTATTATATAGACTTATGAAATGTGTTTTTTGAGTTGTGAAATACAAGATATAGTATATTTAGTATGATTTTTATGGTTTGAATTATACCACCCCCCTATCAAAAGTATAGAGTTTTTTGGTTAATTTCTTCCCTATCTATATTTATAAATTGTATAGTTTTTGAAAAGGGTTTTAGGGATTTTTGTTTAGGGGGGTCAAGGGGGGAATTTTTTTAATCCAGGAGGGATGGGATGTGTAAATAGTGGGCCTTTCATCTCACTACCTCGATGCATTTCATCTTCTCCTGGTTTATCCAGAGACTTGCTGGCTTGCGCAAAGGGGCGCAGGCATACTAAACCATGCTAAAATTTTAATTTTATTATGGATGGATTAAATCAATACATTTCTGGTTTTGAGCGACGCTTTCGGGCTATCGAGGGGCGATCCCCTCTCACGGTAAAATCTTACTGTAAAAAAATTGAAAATTTTCTTCAATGGTTTGCTTCGGAGCGACGTTCTCCGGACAACGGCCAGCATTTGCCTACGCGCCAGGATATTGAGGCATACCTCGAATATTGCTTTTATCGTGGTAATAAAAATTCTACACGGCTGACGAAGCTTATCGCCCTGCACAAGTTTTTTACCCACCTTGCATACGAGGGTGTCGTCAAAGAGGATATAATGGTCAATATCCCGCGTCCCCGGGCCAACAAGGGCGGCGTGCAAAAATTCATGAAAAAGGAGATTATTAAAATTTTTAAAATGATAGATGTTGTCACAGAAGTTGGCGTTCGCGACGTTGTGATTCTCATACTTGCCGTATTTGCTGGTTTGCGGATCGGCGAAATTGTCCGGTTAAACCTGCATGATGTAATGGATGAGAATGGGGAGTTGGATATAAATATAATAGATACAAAATGGGGATCAAATAGAGTTGTCTACCTCTGGAAGAGCCCTTCGATATTTATTAGGCGATGGTTAACGATTAGAATCTCGCAAGGAGCTGGCAGCACAGACCCTCTGCTTGTTTCTTACAAGAAGGGTAATACTCCTACGCGGCAGCGGCTTACGCCTGTGGGCATAACGAAGAAGATCAAAATGTATGCCGATAAGGCGAAAACCAAAAAGCCGATCGTCAATATGCACATGTTTCGCGCTACACACGCCTCAGACCTCAGGCATATCAAGGGCTATGATGTCTTCGCTATTGCCGAACGCCTTGGACATCGAAATATTTCAACAACGGAGATTTACATTCCTTCACGAGGTAGGGTTCACAAAGAATATGCCAGCCTTGCTGCCTACTGGCAAGATTTCAATCACGTCTGGGACAAAAAAGAATGAGGGGTTTTTTCCATTATTGTCTTTCTTTTTGGTTGACATTTCCCGCTACATTTTTATATTAGAAATAATGACCAGAAAGAAGCAACAACCTATCGAAATAGACGAAAACAACGTTCCCAGATACCGCATGGGATATGCACAGAAATTTTTGGGATTATCCAGGAATAGCGTGATAACAGCAATCAACCGTGGGGATCTCACGGCTTATAAAATGGGACAGTTAAGGTTCACGCATAACGACCTGGTACGATACAAAGAGAAATGCAAAACAGACAATCCACCCGAAGAAGAAACTTACATACTAAAGCATTTAAAAATAGATCCAAACAGAAAACCTTTAATGACCTGAACCAGAATGCGCAGAAACATTCATAAAAAGATTGAAATAGCACACCGAAACCGCCGTCAAATTCCACCAAAGCCTCATTACGGAACTTTTCCGGGTTGTTACATGTCAGGTATGGCTGATTTTCATTCTCCCGCTATACAAGATATGGAACAAGGCGCTTCTTTAATCTGCCTTTCGGGTATACAAAATATGGAAATATGGATTGAAGCACATTTTAGAATTTATAAAATAAGGCTTTTCATAAGAAAGCATTTACATCTAGAATCTCAAACCGGTATTTCCAGGAGGATCTTGTCATAGTTTACCGAAGGGGTTGATTTTTGCCTGCCTTTCTTCACCTTCTTTACCTCTAAAAGCCCTATGTCTTCAAGATACCCAACATCATTAGCGACATTTTTCGTATCTCTCTTTAGTAACTTAGAGAGCTCATAAATCGAGGAAGGATGATGTTTTTTTATCGCCCTTAATACTCTCAACCTTTCATCAGTTATAAATTTCCTCATTACGCCCAGGGAATTAAACGAGATAACCGACCTGGCTTTTACGCCAACGCCTCTGGACAGCTTCCTCATGACATCTTTAGCCTCACTAACAAATTCATCTTCACTCTTAATCTCAAGTCTTATATTTTTAACCTTCATTCTTAAACCTCCTTATATCTTCAAAAAAATCTTTAAAAAGTTTATCTACATCTTCAAAGGTATACGGGTACTCTTTGTCTTTGTAATGCCTGTGGTCGCCCTTCCTCTCAGCGTTATCATAGCCGACAACTCTTTTGCCTCCCCTGATGAAGGCAAGGGAATATTTAAAACCATGAGGCTTGTCCATGCTCCTGGCTACCTTCCAAACCTTGACCTCGACAATATCGCCATTTGGATGGATCCTCTTATGGGTATAAATCGACTCCGCCTTCATATAGGTTACAATATACCGTATATCCAGAGATTATCAATAAAAAACCTACCTAAATTTTTCATAAGCAAAAAGAGAGCCAATCCACATTACATCTTTTCCCCAAAAATATAATGACAATCTTCCAAAAATTTTTTTGCTTTCCCCTTGACTTCCGCCCAGAAACGAATATAATTCACACCAATTCTAGAAGCTTGTGTAAAGAGACACATTTGATAATAATAAGGCCGATTCCTTCTAAGGGTTGGCCTTTTTTGTTATCAAGCAGCCCGTGAACCTGGTGGAACCGGAAACGGCCACGAGAAAGCGCAAGCTTCTAGAACAGGTGAACACGGGCTTTTTTATTTAAAGGGGATCATTGATGGTAAAAAAAATGATAATGGAATATTTATTCGTGAGCTTACGGTCAGGTACAAGAAAAGAAGGGTGCCTAAAAAAGCATACTATTGTATCGGGAAAAACGCTAGGAGCCCTGAAAATGTAGCAAAAATCTTTAAAAATCTTCAAAAAGAAACGGCTGAAAGATTCTTAGTAGTTTACCTAAATTGTAAATCGGTAATAGAATCTTTTCAGTGTGTTTATGTCGGCACGTTAAATCATTGCCCAATAAGCCCACTACAAGTATTTCAGGGTGCCTTGCTCGCCAATGTCAATAGAATAATCTGTATCCACAACCATCCAGGCGGAAGCGCAAAGCCAAGTAACAATGACATAGAAATAACTAAGCAACTGCGGAATGCCGGGGAAATCATGGACATAAAATTAGTGGAACATATCATCATTGGTGAAAAATCTTTTTATTCATTCAAATATGATAAGACTTTTAACTTTTAACAAGGGGGGTTCTATGTTAGGTCGCCAGGTTATTTACAATACAAAAGAAGCAGCTAAATTGCTTGGGATATCATATAGCACACTCAGGAGAGTATTCAAAGACGGGAAAATCGAGGGCAGAGTGACCCAGAGGGGGAAGCTCAGGTGTATAAAATTTTCAAAACAAGATATTGAGAACTACAAAAAACAGCAATTAATTGATTATTCACAAGAAACGGCTTCACAGAATCGCCGCCACGGCGTTCAAACTTAGTGTTGAATATCTTAGCATGATACTAGAAAGAAGGAGGGTGTAATATGGCTAAACAGATCAAGAAGAAAATACTGTCCAGTAAAGATAGAAAGAAAATATCTGCGAACGAAGTAGAACGATTAATCAGAAAAGCAGTTAAAGAAGCAAAAAAGGAGTAAAAGATAAGGAAGAGCAAAGATTTATAGAAAAGAATATCAGAAGTTACATGGAGTATGAAAACTCTATGGAGGGGGTTATCTATGACTTAGGTATTTGGGGAGAAGCTGTGGATGAAGACGAAAAGAACAGAAACATTATCGCAGAGACGCTTTTAGAACTGCCTTATAAAGTTAGAAGTAAAGTGCTGGAAGAAGTTATTTTTGTGATTATGGCTACACACGGATTAGCAACCGAAACGGTCTTTACTGCAAGCGTAAAAAAGCAGACTTCGAACAAGATGGATACTATAGCACACGAGATTGCACACTTTATACTTGGACACCATTCTCCTAAGCCAAAAAACATTTAAGAGCAAGATACATAGAAAAACAAGCAGATGGTTTATCAGAAAAATGGGGATTTAAACGATGTTATAAAAATTATGATTAGACGAGCGGGACCCACAAAAACACAAAGGAGAGTAAATCAAGTAATTGATTATTCACAAAAAACGGCTTCACAGAATCGATTCTAAGGCGTCCAAAAAGTGTGTCGCATACTTTAGTACGTTACTTTTTTACAGAAGGAGGATGTAATATGGTTAATCAAAATGGTGACTTTTTGCTGAAAACGTAAGGGGAAAAAAAACGAAAAATCAAAAAAAATATTGTAATCATTTGCCAGACAATTTCCAAATGATGTGTTATAAACGTCATAATGTTATCTTAATTTTTTTGAAAGGAGCTAAAATGATACAAAAAATATCTACAACTCAGGACGTGGTCCGCAAATTCTGTATTTCTTATCGGCAATTAGAACATCTCTTCCAAAAAGGTGCGCTACAGAGGGAGGAGTTTCAAATTATAAGTGGGAGGAGAATTTATACAGAAAAAGATATGAGAAAAATCGAAAAAGCTTTACGATCTATAAGAAAATCAAAAATTAGGAGATCAAAAAATGAGTGATATAAATCCGAAAGTAATGCTGGAGCGGCGAATAAGCGAAAAGGTTTTTGATTATTTTTTTCCGAATGTCGAGATTGATACAAGAATAAAATGCCCCTTTTGCGGGCACGTTAAGAGTTTCCGTATCGTTAAAAAAATTTTTGAACCAAAAGTTTTAATAGGTATATGCAATGAGCTTACATGCCAATTTAATGGCGGCGCACATGATCTCATCAGGCGTTGGTATGACTTAAGCCATCGCGATGTTTACGAAATTATGAAAGTATTTGACACCGACGCTGGTTATGGAGAAATTAAAGCTGAAATTGATAAACGCATTCAAGCGCGGAATCAAGTACGAAGGAGAACTTTTCAAAATTGAAAAATAAATTAAATCTGGCCGATCAACATTATCGAGATTTGAAAAAATCAGGGCTGTCAGACGAAACCATCCGTGAGGCTCGTTTTGAATCTGTCCCCCTAAAGCACCTTAAAAAAATAATGGGCCACAATAGCAAAGGTGTTGCCTCCGCATATAAAATTCCATTCGGAAATGGCTTTATACGATACAAGATATTCTACGAACCCGGTAAAGAACTTGATGAAAACGGTAAACCCCGCAAAAAATACCATACAAAAAAAGATTCTGGTAATAAATTATATATTCCACCGAGGGCTAGACTAATCCTTAATGATGCGTCAATCCCTCTCGACGTAACTGAAGGTGAAAAAAAGTCATTAAAAGGATGTCAGTCCGGCTTAAACTGCATAGCTATAACAGGACTCTGGAACTGGAAAATCAATAACGAAGAAAAACTAATTGATGATTTTGACCAAATCAATTTAAAAGGCCGGAACATTATTATTACCCCCGACAGTCATTGGCTCAGACCGAACACGAATGGCGAGCCCAAATACCTGAAACAAGCGGTTTTAAGACTTGCATATTTGTTAATCGATAATGGCGCCAAGGTGTCATGGAGGGAGCTACCGGTGGGTGAGAGAGAGATAAAGCTCGATGATTATTTATGCGTCCATTCACTAGAAGATTTAAAGCAGTTGCCGCTTCATAAGATCAGAAAATTAACCCTCACGGAGATGATTGATGCAGCAACGCCTGATATTGAGTCTTATGAAAAGCAGGAGATTCTTAAAAGGATCGCAGGAAATACGAGTGAGACAGACCAATCACAATACATCAATAAATTGCATGAAAAGACTAAAATATCTAAAAGGGCGATACAAAAAGATATTAACAATATTACGAAAAAAAATTTGAACAGATCATAGACACTGGCATCATTGTTGTGCACCCCAGTTATGAAATCAGCTCTGGTTTTATGAGCATTGGGTTTAGAGAAACTGTAATTGTCGATAACAATCCGCAGGATAGAAATTTCTATTTATTTGTTAGAGATAAAAATTATACATTAATAAAAGAAAACGTTCTGCAGTTAGAAGGCACAAAGTTAGTCTTTGACACGAGGGAGAGGATATTAATGAGTATTGATGAAAAGTGGAACAAAAACCAGCTCCTGGATTTCATCAGAAACCCCATAAGGCCGAGGGGGGTATATGACGAAATCAAAATGGTCATGAAACAATACCTTGAGTTCCAGAATGACGCGCATTATGGACTTATAACTGCATGGATTATTGCCACGTATTTTCACAGATGTTTCAATGCAGTGTCATTTCTCTTCTTTTACGGTAAAAAAGGTACCGGCAAGAGCCGGTGTCTGGATTTCCTGGAGAGGTTAGCATTTAATGCAAATAAAACTCAGGGCATTAGTGTCGCCTCTCTTGCTGATACAGTCGATGGTGTTCGAGGAGCGTTTTTGTTTGACCAGGCTGAATCTTTATCCAATCCAAAGAATGAAGAAATATTAGGAATCATGGCAGATAGTTATACGGTTGGCGGGGGTAAAAGAAGGATCGTAAATATCACCAACAATTCAAGAAAAGTCGTTGAATTTGAGACGTTCGCTCCAAAGGCCTTCGCCAGTTGGAGGGAGATCAATTCCGACCTGAAGGATAGATGTATTGAAATAAGAATGCCAAAAACAATAGGAGACTTTCCATATCCTGAAGCACATCTTAAGCAGTGGGGTAAGATGCGTGATAGGTTGTATCGGCTGCTGCTTACAAACTGGAGACAAGCTAAGGAGATATATCAAAATGCAGGGGTCGGCATGGCCCAACGTGTCAAAGAGCTCTGGAAACCCCTTGATACCATTTTGAAGCTTGAGAATGTATCTGAAGATGAGCAAACAAACATCAGGAATGAATTTCTTAAATCTATGGAATTGACCCAGACCGAATTAGACGAACGTGAATATGAGTTGTTCACTGTGTTAAAGAATTTGCTGAAAACTGAGGGTGAACTCGTACTGAGTATTAAAGACATAGCAGACATGTTTGATACATCGATGGGAAATTTCAAAACCCAAAAAGATGGTAATATAAATCAAAAGTCAGTCGAAACTTGGATAGGGAAAGCTTTGAATGGGTTCAACCTCTACATCAAAAAGGAAGGCAGAAGACATAAAAGGCGGGCTTATCGCTTTTCTTTGGAAAAAGTCGAGGATATATTCAATAGGTTCACTCAGACAAGTGGTCTCAGTGGTCAAGTGGCTAAGTATATAGATAATCAAAATTTACGAGAGACCACCCCTAAAACACAGGTGGTTACAGGTGGTACAAATACCACTGCGATACCACCTGTAACCACCTCAAAAAATGATGTGGTTTGCCCTAAGTCCTTACAACATAAAGACAATGACCGCCTGACCACTAAGACCACTAATCTTATTAAGAGGGGAAAAAATATGCTAAATGAAGGTAGCGAAGTCGATCTTAGTAATGCGAAAGTAGAGGTGATGGAATGAAGTTCACTGTTCTGGAGACTATCAAATTGAAGACTTCAAAAGGTAATATGGAGCTTAAGCCCGGTCAGATGGTACTATTGCCTCATAACGTAGCAACTCAACTGCTCCGCCAGGGTAAGATAAAACAGATTCGTAAGCAATATAAAATCTATTCAAAAGTCTTGAATGATTTCCTTTGGGTAGTTGCCACCGAGCAAGAACTACGGGAAATGTTGGACGAAGACCCGGAGATGGTTGTTTATACTTTCAAAGAAATATCAAAATTAGACGAGAATATCTCAAAAGACGTCTTGCGGAAAATCCACAGCGTTAAAAAAATTTTCCCCGGATCCACAATCGAAAATATCGGGGACAATAGACTTTAAAACTTTAACAAAAAACAAGTCGTAACAAGTTTTGTTACTACCTTAAGTCCTTTAATAACAACGATGTTACTACTGTTACGACTTTTTTAAATTTTCCTTATAAAGAAATTTTTTAATTTACCAAATCAAGGAGGTAAAAACCATGATAACCAAAACAAAATCATTCAGCCTCAATGCCGTAGAAGGCGCAGATATTACCCCCGATATGTTGACATTGATCAATAAATACTCAATGAAACAACTCGCAGTTGACGACATATACGTGCGTAAATACCTCATGGCACACAATGGCATTGACCGTGACCGTGAGAGATTCCCCGAAACCATCCTTAACGACTTTGCCCGTACACTTCCAGGCAAATCACTATTGAGCGGCCACCAGAGGCCAAACCCGGGCATCGGCCTGTACTTTGACGCAGCCACTGAAGAAATTTCGCCCGATAAATTTAAACAGCTGACAGGCGAAGACATCAACCTCCCTGATAACGTCTCAACAGCTAAAATACTCTGGGGGTGGATATACATGGTCAAGGCCGATTTTAATGCTGCTATAATCTCAAATATTGAAGCCGGCATCTACCGGCATGCCTCAATCGGCTTTAGCGCATCAGATTTAATACAGATTAAGGGAGAGTTTGGCCAGATACTATACCGTGAATACGTGCCTCCTGGTGACGCCCGCGAGGGCTCACTCGTCTGGCTCGGTGCACAGCCAGGCGCAACATCTCAAAAATCAACAGAACAGTTTAGTGATAGAAACGAAAACAAAAAAGACAGGGACTGTGATTATTGGGAGAATCCGCAAAAGAACCCATTGTTCTTTCCTTCGGAACGAGCAAAAGAAAATCCCTTGATTCCAAAAAATCGCATGGACAAGGAATCCCTGATAGACGATTATGTATCGCTTAAGATAAAATTGGGTGATGTAAAACCCAATAAAAGGGAATACGTGAGGGAGATTATCAAAGAAGCTCCAAAAGATTTTCTTGAAAGAGAAATAGTGGTGCTGGTGAGAAGGAGAAATCCTTTAATCCCCTTAAACTCACAGCAGGAAAAAAGAGATAGCAATCCCTTAATTCCATAAAAAGGAGATTATTTTAGATGTCTAGAGAAATACAATTCCGAATTCAAGCTGTAGCCAAAACCCGAGAGGCGCAAAGGGCTATAAAAAGCCTTGGAGAGGACTTTAAATCATTTGGCAGGACAATCTCCGACGCTAAATTTAAAATACTTGGTGTAACCAGTGCGTTTGCGGGCCTGTGAGTAACCCTAAAAAAGGGCTTCGATTTTGTTGCCCTCGGAGCGAACATCGAACGACAACGACGGGCATTTGACAACCTGGCAAACTCCGTCGGGGCAAGCGGTGACGAAATTCTTTTTCGATTAAAACAAGTCTCCAGGGGCACACTAGATTTAACGTCTCTGATCCAAAGTTCAAGCCGGGCGCTGGTACTTGGCATAGCGCCCGATAAACTCACAAAATTATTTGAAATCGCCCGTGCGGCGAGCAAGGCCACAGGTGATGAGATTCAAAAAAGTTTCAATGACATAGTTATCGGCCTCGCCCGCCAGAGCAGGCTGATTTTAGATAATTTAGGAATTGTTGTTGATATCGGAGATGCGAATAAAGAATATGCCGAGCGACTCGGCAAATCCGCCTCGGCATTAACAGACGCAGAAAAACGCCAAGCTTTTATGAACGCCACATTGAAGGCAGGGCAGCGAATAATAGATGGAGTCGGGGAAGACATCCTAAGCGCAGCAGACAAAGTCGACATCATAAAAACATCTTTTCGCGAGGCACCCGACACAGTGTCATTGTTCTTTAAAAATCTGGCATTCCCTGGCACACCGGGAAAGGCAACTATTGAGCGGTTGTTACGACAATTGGAAGACCTTAAAAATTCATTTGAATTTGGGGAGTCTGCCGTTGAACATAAAGAAAAAGTGAATAAGGCTATCTCAGAGATAGAGAGAAAGGTCGGTGACTTGTTGCTCAAAATGCAGGGCAAGAAAGAGCCTGACCTATTTAAGGAGATACAAGAGCGAGCGGAAGAACTAAACAAAACACTGAAGGGCTTTGACATTGTGCCGGGGGAGGAGGAGCTTGGTCGAGCGAAAGACCTGCTGGGGATCTTTGATAAAATTGAAAATCGTAATACAGCGATCTCAGAAGGCATCCAGGCAAATGTGGAAGCGGAAGAAAATAAAATACAACGATTAAAAGAAACACTTGAGGGTGTTAGCTTTAATAAATTATTTTCACTGACATCAGAGGGCGTTGATACGGCCTCTATAGAGCGGCAAATCCAGGAGGCAGAAGAAAGGTTGGCAAGCCTATCCGATCGGGCAAAAATAAGCGCTCATTTCCTAAATTTTGAAAAGCAAAAGGAATTATTCAAAAAAGTTGAACCTGAGATTATTGCTGTATTTCACAAGCTGGACGCAGAAAGTCAAAAGACCTTCTTACAACTTCAAAAAAGATTTGGCGAAACAGCAAATGCCCTGGACGAGGCATTGGGAAAAGCGGGTATTAAATCTGATGAAGAAATGCAGAGAATAGCCAGGAGCGCTCTTGACGCATTCCGTACCATTGAGGATAGCGGTAGGGTCACCGGCGCAAACCTGGGCGCTGCATGGGTTCAATTGAGGGAGGATATCCTTCCGGTGCTGGATCGGATGCCCGTGGATTTCCAGGAAAGGTTTCGTCGAATGGAAGCGCGCTTCCCGCAATTTGTACGTAAAGCAGAACAACCCCTCACCTTCATCGAGGAAACTGTGCGCGAGGTGTCGAGGTCCATGACGAATTCCTTTGAAGATTTTTTATTCAATGCAAGTCAGGGTTTCATAAATTTTGGCGATTTTGCAGTATCAGCGCTAAATGCAATACAGCGTTCACTTTCAAGCGTTTTTGCTGGCCTGGCAACACAAGGAATACAGGCTGGTATAACTGCCGCCTTCCCCTCTCTCGGCGGCATATTCGGCATCCAAAGAGCCCAGCACGGCCTTATAGCAACAAGGCCTCAGGTAGCGCTGTTTGGCGAGGCAGGGCCGGAAGCAGTCCTGCCCTTAAGCAGGGATCCCAGCGGCAACCTCGGCGTAACAGCAATCCCCGATCGTAGCGGAAGCCTTCAGGCTTCCAAAGAAAAAGAAGAGAGGGCCCTAACAATCGTCAACCTGATAGACCCCGGCTCTATCACACAAGCAGGCTTGCAGAGCGCAGGCGCTAAAAACATCATAATCAACGAAATCAAAGGAGACCTCCTGAGACGCGGACCAATATTCAAAACAATACGGACAGGAAGATAGATACAATATCTCTATAAACATTTATTTAAGAAAGGAGTTTACTATATGGTAAAAGTAAGAACTGATGGGGAATACAAATATATACTGGAGTGTGACAAAGCGTTACCTGTGGGAGAGCAAACCGTTTTCCACTATCGTTCACTTAGCCTGGAAGAGCAATATAACATGCTCGGCGACGATGTTGAATATGAACGGTCTGGCGATGGAAAGCTGAAAGCAAAGATAAGATTTAATAAGGCCGGGGAAATAAGAACCTTGATAACCTCTATCACAAGGATCGAAAACCTCAAAGACCATAGTGGCAATGTTATTGTATGGCCAAACGATGAAGCTGGCAGAAAGAGGATACTTGCCTCACTTAATGGTGAATGGCGCGCGGAATTGGCCGAAGCAATACGGGGAGGAAGTACGCTTGATGAGAGTGAAGTAAAAAACTCCGCGCCGCGGTCAAGCTAGAACTCGAGGGTAAGTTTGATTGCGGCAGATGCAAGAGGGAAGACTGCTACAAATGTCCACGACTTGAAATAACAAAAAAAAGCCGATACTACATTATGCTGTACGTTTTTTACAGGGACGGTCATTTGTTACATGCTGGGGGAGTCGGGGATCAGCCAGCGGAATTTTTGGAAGCAATGTTGATTGTGAAATCAGAGGTAAATAAGCTTGGGGATGGGGGAAAAATTAAAGACTCCGGCAACCAAAATCATAACCAGAATCGTAATCAATCAATTGGCGAATATTGTAAAGGCGTAGACCTGGAAAAATGTAAAAAATACTGGGGCGAAAGAATCCTATATCGGATATGCGAAACATGTCCGAATTAATAAGGAGAAAGTTATGACAAACAAAAAAAAGAGGTGGATGGAAATAATCTGAAAGAATCGATTGAAAATGCGTTGAATAGAGATGCTCATGTCTTTGAAGAAATTAAGTCGGCTTTAGAGGGAGGAGCGGTCATGTTCAAGGAAAGTGAGGATGCAATAGAAAAAAACGAGGTGTTAAAATTATGACGAGACGTGAAGAAAGAATTGTAGAAAATATTGTACAGATTTCGCAAGCCTGGAGCCGGTTGCGGGAAGCCGGGCAGAAACTAAAAACGGCCCTGGACCCATGGTTCGTGCTTTTCTCGAAGGGGGGTTGTGATGACGAACTCTACAAAAGGCGGGACGGTAAAAGGCATCATGGCCAACTACATCTAACCGACGAGGAAAAATCCTTAATTTTTGCCCGCGAGATTGTGGAATATCGAAAGAAGATATGCTGGATGGAGGCCGATCTTAACGATCTTTGTCTATACAAAGTTGAGATGATTAAGAGGATTGTAGGTTTGCAAGTCCTGTTAAAGGATGTTAAGGAAGATTTCAGAGAGAAAAAAGAACATGAATATATGGAAAAAAAGCCCTGGGCTTACGCATATTTCGAGAAGCTACTGGATGAGTTAAACCGTCGTGTGGCAGACATAATCCTTAACAGAAAAAAAGAAAATCAAAAGCAAAAATTCTCTCCAAGGAACCGCCTAAAAGATTTTTATAATTAAAAAACCCCAATAGAATATCAAGTTTTGTAAAGTAAGATTTTCCGAGAAATAACCTAATTATATAAAGACGGAAAAATGAAAAAGAGACTTCTTACAGTTGTAGAAGCAAGTTCATATTTAGGAATTAGTGTACATACCTTGTACTCTTGGGTATCTCAAAAGAAAATAGATTATATTAAGATAGGTAGGTTGACTAAGTTTGACTTAAAAGTTATTAATAAGTTTATCGAAAATAACAGTGTTGAGGCGGTTAATTGACTTGAAATGAATCTTGGAATATTGTACTTTCTAAAGTTATGAGTATATACAAAAGAAAATCTGTAGACAAAGAAACATGTAAAATTATTGAATCAAAGAACTGGTATATAAGGTATTATTTTGAAGGCAGGGAGATAAGGGAATCTGTTAGTCCCAATAAACGGGTTGCAGAGGAAGCGTATAAGGCTGTAAGGGGTGATATTGCAAAAGGTAAATATAGCCTTCGATGTGATTCAAAGAGTCCAAAGTTTGAGGATTATGCTGAAGTGTATTTAGAATATTCAAAGGCTAACAAACGATCTTATGAGACAGATATAACTATGTTTAAGTCTTTATCTGCCTTTTTTAAAGGATATAAACTATCAAAGATTACACCATTTTTAATTGAAAAGTATAGGATCGATAGAGGCAAGAAGGTAGCCAGGATGTCAAAAAACCCTATTGCAAAGAGTACGATTGATAGAGAATTGGCAACCTTAAAGACTTTCTTTAACATGGCAATTAGAGACGGCAAGGCAGATGTTAATCCGGTTATAGAAGTAAAGTTTTCTAAAGAGGACAACAAGAAAGAAAGGATCTTAACTCCTGAGGAAATTCAAAGATTATTAGCTGCGTGTAATGGACATCTAAAGCCTATTGTTATATTAGCATTGAATACGGGTATGAGATTGAGAGAGATCTTATATCTAAAATGGAGTAATATAGATTCTAATAGAAATATTATCATAGTTCCTCAAGCCAATAGTAAAAATAAGAAAACTAAAAAAATCCCAATGAATAGTTTAGTAGTTGAGACTTTACAAATAATTGCAAAGAAACATGAATATGCTTTTTGCGATATTAAAACCGGTGAACCTTTCCATTCTATCAAGACTTCATTTAGTAAAGCATTGAAAAGGGCAGGTTTAGTTGGCGTACGCTTTCATGATTTGAGACACACGGCTGCTACAATGATGGTAATGAGTGGTGTTGACCTCGTTACTGTACAAGAGATTTTGGGACACTCCGATATTAAGATGACAGCACGTTATACACATCCAACTACTGAGGGAAAAATGAACGCTGTTAAGGCGCTTGAGAAGCGAATGAAGGGGGACAATCTGGGATCAACAGCAAAATTGGTCTCCATACCCAAAGTTCTAAGCAATTTATACAGATAGACTTAGCCCGTGTGGCTCAATGGCAGAGCACGTCATTCGTAATGATGAGGTTGGGGGTTCGAATCCCCCCGCGGGCTAATATGTATTACCTTCGAAATCACAATATACAAATCTCAAATCACAAACAATATACAATATCAAATGGCCAAGCTGAGCTGAGCTTAGTCAAAAAAACCGTCCAAGGGGCGTTAATTTATGATATGTGAAAGATATGGCGCATAATATTCTTTTAATAAACCCATGGGTTCATGATTTTACTGCCTTCGACCTCTGGTCAAAACCACTCGGCCTCCTTTATGTCGGTTCAACCCTGCATCATTTCGGATACAAGGTGCACATGGTAGATTGCCTTTATAATGATGAGTATCCACTTAAACAACGATCTTATGGCTTATGGTACGAGTCATTTAAACTCAAAGCAAATAGCAAAACCTTATATTTTCAACAATATACCCAGATCTTTTAAGCGTTATGGAATGCCACAAGATAAATTTAGGTGCAGACCTGAAAGGCATACCAAAACCCTTGTTGGTATGTGTAACATCCCATATGACATATTGGTATCCGGGAGTCATTGAAGTAATTAAAATCATAAAATCTATCTTTCCTTCTGTACCAGTTGTCCTGGGAGGTATTTATGCAACTCTTTGCTACGAACATGCAAAAGATAATACCGGGGCGGATTATGTCGTAAAGGGGTCTGGGGAACTTGAGGTTTTGAAAGTGGCGGATAATCTCAGTGGCAGAAAGCGTGATTATGGCTTTTTCAAAGAACGGATGGAAAGTGAAATGGTTCCTGCATATGAGCTTTATCCTAAATTGAATTCTGTTAGTATGATTACGTCCAGAGGTTGTCCTTACCATTGTAGTTATTGTGCCTCATTTCTCTTCGAGTCGAGGTTAATGTTCAGAAATTCAGAAAACGTTGTGACTGAGATAGAAAAATACGTTACTAAACTGGGTGTGAAGGATATTGCCTTTTATGATGATGCCTTGCTGGTAGATTCTGAAAAGCATATAATCCCTATACTGGAGATGCTGATCAAGAAGAGGTTACGTGCAAGATACCATACACCTAACGGCCTTCATCCAAAATATATAGATCTTCAACTGGCACGATTACTTTGGAAGGCTGGTTTCAAAACGATCAGGTTGGGTTTTGAAGGCACATCGACAATGGTGCAAAAGGCATCCGGGCATAAAGTGAATGGTCAGGAGTTTGAAAGTGCATTGTATTGTCTGCAGGAGGCAGACGGTGGTTCAAGTGAATATGGTAATGATAAAGATGCATCGTGGGATATTGGAGTTTATCTCCTTGTAGGTTTACCGGGGCAGACGGTGGATGAGGTGGTGGAAGCTATTGAGTTTGTAAATAAATTGAGAGTAAAGATAAAACTGGCTGAGTATTCCCCCGTTCCAAGCACAGATGAGTTTAAGAAGGCTTCCATGCTCTATCCACAAGTGACATATGAGCCCCTTAGCCATAATAAGTGTACGTTTGCCACTGTGGGAATGGGTATTGATTATGAGACATTTGATGAACTGAAATCTCTAGCTAAGCGTCTAAATGCTGAGTTAAAAAGATCAAACGTACATCATTGGTTGTCGTAAGTTTATCATATATTTAATATTTTTGATTGACAATATGTGATTATGTTATTAATTTAAAATTACTTTTTACTAACCTGTTTTGTGATTCACCAGTAAGACATTGTGAAGGCTATGTATGCATAAACGAAAAGATGAAAAAAGTGAGATAAAGAAGTTTGGGATAGGTTTAACTGTATTACTGTGCCTAATTGGAGGGTGGCAATTATATAAAGGACATGTTAATATTTATGTGTGGTTTTTTGGGTTTGGCGGTCTAGTCCTTGTTTTATCCTTTTTTGCTCCAGTTATATTAAAACCATTATACAAAGTAACAACTACAGTAGGCAATGCAGTTGGATGGGTAAATACCAGGATATTACTGGGCATAATATTTTACGTAATCTTTACCCCAATAGGAATATTACTAAGGATAATAAGGAAAGATTTATTAGACGAACGCCTTAACAAAGAGGCAAAATCATACTGGAGAGGAAAAGATAAGGGTGTATTTACTAAAGAACAATACGAGAGGCAGTATTAGATATAAGATTAGAAATAGGATTTAAATAGCTCGCTGCACGTAAATAGATTCGTCAATTGTTTAGTATTATAATAATGTAAATGTAAAATGAATTGGAGGAATGTAAGTGAGTAAAATATCAATATTTAAGGAATTGTGGGGTTTTATGAAGGTGCGTAAAAAGTTCTGGCTTGCACCCATAATCATCCTTCTTTTGTTATTAGGGTTGTTAATAATATTTACTGAAAGCTCAGCCGTTGCACCGTTTATTTATGCCCTGTTTTGATCTGGGCGTGTTAATGTTTAAGTAACTTATAACTCAAAATAAGGCAGGATCATGGACGTGTTCATGGCTTATCAACTTTAATAAAAGGAATAAGAACTTTCTTTCATGTTAACATTTGGATTAGTGTTTTTAGGTTCGCTTGCTTCTTGTTTAGTTTTAACTCCTTTATTCAGAAAGTTGGCCGTAAAGTATCAATTATTTGATGCTCCCGGCGACCTGAAGATACATGAAAAGCCCATCCCTTATACAGGGGGAGTGGCTATTTTTTTTAGCTTTATATTCATTTTATTAGTAATGGTATTTATAAAGAAACAATATGTATTGGAGATGACAGGAATATTTTTCGGGGGTCTTTTAGTTACTGCATTAGGGTTTTTTGATGATTTAAAAAAGATTAATCCTTTTTTGAGATTAGGAGGACAAATATCAGCAGCAGTTATGCTAATTGTAGTTGGTTTATATGTTAAATTTATTCCTATTTATGTTATTTGCATTCCACTTACGATATTTTATGTGGTAGCCTCTTGCAATTCTATGAATCTTTTGGATGGTATGGATGGCCTAGTTGCTGGTATTGTATCAATAGCAGCAATTGGTTTTTTGAGTTTATCAATTATACAGAATAATTCATTGGCTATATTGCTGTCATTAATTTTATTAGGTAGTGCTTTAGGGTTCTTGCCATATAATTATAATCCTGCTTCAATATATATGGGTGATGCAGGCAGTAATTTTTTGGGTTTTATATTAGCAACAATAATGATTACGTTAACCTCTGAACCATATGGTATTTTATCCTTTGTTGCTCCGATTCTTGTAATGGGCTTGCCAATATTGGATACGTTACTTGCTATTGCAAGAAGATACAGAACTAAAAAGCAGTTTTATGAGGGAGATAGAGAACACTTTTACGACAGATTATGTGCAAAGGGTTTTACACAAAAACAGACTGTCTTTATTTGTTATGGAATTGGAATGCTGTTTACCAGTCTTGGTATCTTTACGATGGTTTTGTTTTGACGCATAGTTTAAACTACAATAAATCGTTATTTAGTTTACTCTGAATAAGGACTTAATTTAAAAACTGGGGAGGTAAACTTTGAATATACCATTATCCAGACCGGACATAACTGAATCAGAGATAAATTGCGTTTCTAATGTTTTAAGAACACCAAATTTGAGTCTTGGACCAAAACTATTGGAATTTGAAGAGAAGATGGCAATGTACGTAGGGACTAAACATGCAATAGCCGTAAATAGTGGTACAAGTGGACTACACATAATTTTAAAAAGTTTTGGTATTAAAAAGGGTGATAAGGTGATAACTCCTCCTTTCAGCTTTATTGCTTCTGCAAATGCGATATTATTTGTTGAAGCAGAGCCAGTATTTGTTGATATAGATGAGAATACATTAAATATTGATCCAGAAAATGTGGAAGAAGTTATAGTTAAAGAAAAGAGCGAATCAGCACGTATAAAGGCTATTCTGTTGGTTCATGTCTTCGGACAACCATGTGAAATGGACAAGATTATGCAAATTGCAAAGAAGCATGACATTGTGATAGTTGAAGATGCGTGTGAAGCCCTTGGAGCAGAGTACGGACGTAAAACCAAGTTGGGGCATAAGGAATTAAGTAATAAAGATTCACATGTGGATGTGCATACGAAATCGTCGAAATCAACGAACTCGTTTGAATGGCGGAAAGTTGGGGCATTTGGGAAAGCAGGTGTTTTTGGTTTCTATCCAAACAAACAAATGACTACAGGAGAAGGTGGAATCGTGGTTACGGATGATGAAAATATTGAAAAGTTATGTAAAAGTCTCAGAAATCAGGGTAGGAAAGATGATAGTTCTTGGCTAATCCATGAAAGACTTGGTTACAATTATAGGATTAGTGATATTAATTGTGCACTTGGTATTGTTCAGTTGGGAAGACTTGAAGAGATGTTATTGAAAAGAGAAAATATAGCGAATATGTATAATGAAAGATTAAGAGATATTAAAGAGGTTCAAATTCCTTTTATTTTACCAAATGTGAAAATGAGTTGGTTCGTTTATGTAATTAGGCTTGGAAAACAATTTTCGAGAATGGATAGAGACAAGATTCTATACAAACTTAGAGAGAAAGGAATTGAATGTAGTAATTACTTTTCACCGATTCACTTGCAACCATTTTATAGAAAGATGTTTGGTTATAAAGAAGGTGATTTCCCTATTACAGAGCATTCATCTGAAAGGACGATTGCATTACCTTTCTTTAATAATATGAGTGAAAAGGAAGTGGAATATGTAGTTCGGGGGTTAAAGGATGCTATAAGTTCCATTTAAGACAGAGATGTTTAAACATTAAATAAACATAAAATTGAAATATTTTTATTCTATTTGGGTTTATTACTGCCGAATGTTTTTTTAAGATTACTTATATTTTCATTTATTTTGTATTTTGCAACCCACTCATCGATGTCCTTCTTTTTTGATACGTATTTTTCTAGCTTGGAAAGTGCCGTAAGAACGCAAAAATTAGCAATATTTGCCTTGGCAGTTGCCCTTTCCCATTCGCCTCTATAATCCTTTTCTTTTGTATAATATCCTCTGGATTCCAGGACAATACTTTCTACGCGTTCTTTTGCGGCTTTTAATAATAAATTTAAAATCTCGTTAGTGTTTTTATCAGCAAAATCAAGATTCTCATCTTCGTCCTCTCCTTCTTCAATAAAAGCCTCAAATCTATTTTTAAACATCTTGAAATATTCCTGTGCCAGAAATATGTTTGAATCAACTGAGTAACCCTTTAATTTCTTCTGACCATATTGTTGTTCATAAATAGGCTTTGAATTTTTCCGTCCTTTAATAAATGCATTTCTTCCTTTTTTATATTCAGTGCTAATCCCCTGTATTGTTTCTATTATAAAATGTTCTACTTGAAATTTATCTTCTTTAAATTTGGAGATATTTCCGTCTTTGTCTATCTTTATAGTTTTTTTACAGAATGGACAGTCAGCAATTTTCTCATCATCTTTCAAACTTTTTTCATCTTTAAAATATTTATCAATCAAAGAGCCTTTTTTCTCATCGGCATGTCCTATTTTTCCAAAGCAAAGAAAGACCAACGTTGTAAGCAAGATGAAAAGAAAAATATTATACCAATTTTTTACCATCTCCGGTATTATCCTTTTTATATACGATTTATTTAAAGCTTATGTCCATTTATAAATAGAATTTAAATTAGTATAACTATCGACAAATAATTTTCAATGAAATAATGATTTTGCTGGTTTATGGTTGTACGAATCCATTTTCTGAGTATAATTTCAATATGAATATCTTAGGGATTTCAGCTTTTTTATCATGATAGCGCTGCATGTTTGGTGAGGGATAATGAAATAATAGCTGCCGCGCAAGAAGAGAGATTTACAAGGAAAAAACATGATTTTAATTTTCCAACGAATGCCGTGGAGTATTGTTTGAAAGAGGGCGCAATCAGTGCAGAAGATTTAGATTATGTTGGATTTTATGATAAACCGTTTATAAAGTTTGAAAGGATTTTGTATAGCTACCTCGCATACGCACCAATAGGAGTAAAATCCTTTTTTAAGTCAATTCCATTATGGATAAAGCAAAAACTGTTTATTCGAGACGTTATAAAGAAGGAACTGGGATACAAGGGAAAGGTATTATTTCCAGAACATCATGAATCTCATGCAGCATCAGCATTTTATCCTTCTCCTTTCTCAGAGGCAGCTATATTGACTATTGATGCTGTAGGTGAGTGGACAACAACAAGTTATGGCATTGGAAAAGAAAATGACGTTAATATTATCTCGGAATTAAAGTTTCCGCATTCATTAGGACTTTTGTATTCTGCTTTTACATATTACACTGGATTTAAGGTCAATTCATCGGAATATAAGGTTATGGGACTTGCGCCTTATGGAGAACCTAGATATGTAGACACAATACTTAACGAATTAATCGACTTAAAGGAAGATGGATCGTTCAAACTGAATATGAAATATTTCAATTATTGCACAGGGCTTACGATGACTAATGGACGTTTTAATAAGCTATTTGGCGGGCCTCCAAGGAGGCAAGAATCAAAAATCACACAAAGAGAGATGGATTTGGCAAGGTCAATACAGGTCGTCACAGAAGAAATAGTTTTTCGTATGGTAAATCATGTTTATAAAGAAACCGGGAAGAAATATTTATGCCTCGCTGGAGGTGTTGCGTTGAATTGCGTGGCAAATGGTAAACTATTGAAAGAGGGGCCTTTTGAAAAGTTGTGGATTCAGCCTGCAGCAGGTGATGCAGGTGGCGCCCTGGGAGTAGCGTTGTTAATCTGGTACAAATATTTGGGTAATAATAGGATATTAGATGAAGCTAGAGCGTTACAGAAGGCATCCTATCTCGGAATTTCTTATACGGATAAGGAAATAGAAGAATTTCTTATTGAAAATAAGATTCCTTTTGAAAAGCTCACAGGGGATGAAATTCCATCAAAAATAGCGGAATTAATAGCAGAAGAAAATGTGATAGGCTGGTTTGAGGGAAGGATGGAATTTGGTCCAAGGGCGTTGGGTTCAAGGAGCATTATCGGGGACCCACGTTCAAGAGAAATGCAGTCTGTAATGAATCTAAAGATAAAACACAGAGAATCTTTCAGACCATTTGCTCCAACGGTGTTGAGAGAGCATGTTTCAGATTATTTTGATATAAACTGTGAAAGTCCGTATATGTTGCTTGTGGCAAATATAAAAGATGAAAAAATGATAAAGATGTCAGATAAGGAAGAAAAATTATTTGGTTTAGAAAAGTTAAAGATAGAGCGTTCAGATGTGCCTGCAATTACACATGTTGATTACTCTGCAAGAATTCAAACTGTAGAAAAAGAAGACAATCCGTTGTTTTACTACATGATAAATGAGTTTTACAAAAAAACAGGATGTCCTATGATTGTTAATACCTCCTTCAACGTAAGAGGTGAGCCTATTGTATGTAGACCAGAGGAGGCTTATAAATGTTTTATGAGAACTGGAATGGATTATCTTATTATGGGTAGTTATCTCCTTGATAAGAAGAAACAAAAGCCTATTGAGGATGATATTGATTGGAAAAAGGAATTTGAACCCGACTAAATTTGCTCCTTTCCCGCCTGAACGAAGTCGGGCAGACAGTCGCTAATTTAAGACCAACCTGCCCACCTCGTAGGTGGGATCGGGTTATTTTCGTGTTAAACTATCATGCCATTCTGTAACACCACGAATTATGAAAACATGTCCTGGCGAAAGTCAGGAACAGATTCCCTGTTTCCTTGCCATGAGGGCTAAAACCACGGGAACGACATAAAGAGTAACAAAGTGTTATTCCCGACTCCCCCGCCTGCTGTCGGGCAGGGATCGGGAATCTATTTGTAAGTGTAAAGTTGAGAGAGTTCTATTTTGTTAATGATACTGAAACGATTTCAGGGTGACAATATTGTGTTTCCGCAACAGAAATCAATCAGTTTTTTCTAATGAATTTGTTTTGCACAGCAAAACAGGAAATAAATTAGTGACTGAAAGGAACGAATTTATATGGAAAAGATGGTAATTGAAGGCGGCCATCCCTTGTATGGAAGAGTTAAGATAAATGGTGCAAAGAATGCAGCATTACCTATTATGGCAGCCTGTTTGCTAACTAAGGGAACATCAAAGTTAAAGGGGATTCCAAATCTTACAGACGTAACAACCCTTTGCAAAATCCTTAATCATCTGGGCGTAGTTACAGAAAGAAGGCCTGATGGTTCTCTTGAAATAGCTGTTAAGGAAGAGAAAAATGTAACTGCTCCGTACGACCTTGTTAGAACTATGAGGGCATCAATATGTGTACTGGGTCCTTTGCTTGGGAAGAGAGGCATGGCAAAAGTGTCTATTCCAGGAGGATGTTCGATTGGTCCCAGACCCGTAAACCTTCATATTAAGGGTATTAAATCCCTTGGCGCTCAGGTTAAAGTAAAGGATGGATATATAATTGCTACGGGAAAAAGGTTAAAAGGAAATGTAGTTTATCTTGGGGGTCCATATGGTTCAACCGTTTTGGGTACTTGTAATGTCATTATGGCGGCTGCTCTTGGAGAGGGGAGGACAATCATAGATAATGCTGCTTGTGAACCTGAAGTACAGGACCTTGTTAACTTTCTTAACAAGGCTGGAGCAAAGATAAGTGGTATCGGAGAAAAAAATCTTATAATTGATGGTGTTGATGAACTAAACGGGATTGAATATGAGATAATTCCTGATAGGATCGAAGCAGGAACTTTCATGATTGCGGGGGCTATAATTGGAGGTAACATTGTATTAGAAAATGACATAGCTTGCCACCTGACTTCAGTTGTTGATAAATTGCAGGAGATCGGAGCTGATATTCAAATATCTAATGAGAATAAGGAATCATGTAACGGGACAAAATATTGTGAGTGTATAGTAAAAAGCAATGGTGAAATCAGACCGACTAATATTACTACACTACCATATCCAGGTATTCCAACTGATATGCAGGCACAATTTACAGCATTATTGAGCATTGCGAAAGGTGTAAGTATTATAACGGAAAGGATTTTTCCACATAGGTTTATGCATGTTGCAGAACTCAATAGGATGGGAGCAAACATTAGGAATGAGGCTGCTATTGCGATTATTAATGGTGTACCATCACTTTCTGGGACAACAGTGATGGCGTCAGATTTGAGAGCAAGCGCTTCACTTATACTTGCAGGGTTAGTTGCAGAAGGAATTACAGAGATTAGGAGATTGTACCACATTGATAGGGGTTATGAAAGGTTGGAAGATCGTCTCTCAAGCTTAGGAGCAAAGATATGGCGAGAAAAGGAGTAGGGGTTCAAAATATTGAACCCGTACAACATGCATCAGGATATTTTACATTGAATATTTATTTGATTTATATTACATTATGATTTTTATTTTGCAAAGCAAAACCCACCTGTCGGCAGACAGGTCGACGGGCAGGCTGAAAGCTAAGTTCATGTTTAGGAATTTCAAAATCATATTTTTTGTGCGCCTGCCTACCGTTAGGCAGGCAAGCACATGTCCAAAATGGCGTGAAGCAGCGACATGGATGTCGTTGTAGCCATTTTGAAAGAGTTGTGCAGGATGCGATTAACTCGCGAAGAGGTAAAAAATGTTTGAATCAATCACAGGAAGTTTTGAGAAAATTTTTAATAAATTGCGCAGTAGAGGAAGATTAACAAAGGACAATATACAAGATGGTTTGCGTGAAGTAAGAATCGCTCTTCTAGAAGCAGATACTAATTATAAAGTAGTAAAGGATTTTATTAATAGGGTTACAGAGCAAGCGATTGGAGAAGAAGTTCTTAGAAGTGTAGCACCGGGCCAACAAATAATAAAAATAGTACAAAATGAGATGGAAAATCTTATGGGGCCTGTGGATTCTTCTATACCATTTGTAGATGGTGATATCACCGTTATTATGCTTGTGGGATTACAAGGAAGCGGAAAGACTACAACATCTGGCAAGCTTGCAAATATGATTTTGTCGAAGGGGAAAAAAACAATGCTTGTAGCCGCTGATGTACAGAGGCCAGCCGCAATTGAACAGTTAAAAGTTATTGGTAAACAACTTAATATTCCAGTTTATTCTAAAGAAGGCCTTGCCCCTGTCAAGATATGCAAAAGGGCTATTAAACATGCAAAGGCTAATAACCATAATGTCATAATACTTGATACTGCGGGCAGATTGCATATTGATGAAGAGTTAATGTTAGAGCTAAAGCAGATTAAGGATAAAATAAAGCCGACTCATATCTTATTTGTTTGCGATTCTATGACAGGACAGGATGCCGTTAATAGCGCTAAAGAATTCAATACCCAATTGGGCTTTGATGGTGTAATTTTAACAAAACTGGATGGAGATGCTAGAGGAGGTGCGGCGTTGTCGATTAAGGCTGTTACTGGTAAACCCATAAAATTTGTAGGTGTGGGTGAAAAACTTGATAAGATCGAGGAATTTCATCCAGATCGTATGGCTTCGAGAATCTTGGGAATGGGAGACGTTGTTTCTTTGGTTGAAAAGGCACAAAAGGTTATTGATAAGGAAGAAGCTGATAAATTAGAAAAAAAAATCAAACAGAATACACTAACACTTGAAGATTTCCTTAGTCAATTGCAACAAGTAAGGAGAATGGGGTCATTAAAAGACATAATTGGCATGATTCCGGGAATAGGAAAAAAAATGGACGGTATGGATGTTGATGAAAATCAATTAAAAAGAGTTGAAGCCGTCATTCGTTCAATGACGCTTGAAGAACGTATGAACCCGGACACTATTGAAGGTAGTAGAAGACATAGAATCGCCAGTGGTAGTGGTACAAGCGCTCAAGATGTTAGTCAATTATTAAAGCAGTTTAAGCAAATGAAGAAAATGTTTAGGCATATGAGTGGAAAAGATGCTAAACACTTTCAGACAGAGGGGTTTTCTCCAGATGCTATGAGAATACATAGAAAGCTTAGGAGTAAGCGAAAGAAGGTAAAAAGGAAAAAGAGATAAATAAAACAGTTAAATTAAGTAGTTAACAATCAATAAGATAGGAGAAAGTGTATGGCGGTAAGGATAAGACTTAAGAGGATGGGGCGAAAAAATAGGGCCTTTTACAGGATTTGTGCATTTGATGCGCGTGAAGAGCGCGATGGAAGAAGTATCGAACAATTGGGTACGTATGATCCAATGGAGAAGGAAGAGTCAAAAAAGGTAGTATTGAAGAGAGAAAGAATTGAGTATTGGATTAGTGTGGGCGCTAAACCAACAGAAACTGTAGCAAGCATTCTAAAAAAAAATAAAATACTTTTTAAGAAATAATATTTATAAGCAAGTTAGATTCTTCATTCCGCTTCGCTACATTCAGAATGACATTTCAGCATGTCATTCTGAGGGAGGAACGACCGAAGAATCTTAACTTTGAATTTCCTATACGTTAAATTATGCGAATAGATATCTTGACATTATTTCCTGAAATGTTTCATGATGTGTTAAATGAAAGCATCTTGAGGATTGCGCAGGAAAAGAATCTGGTAACTTTTCATTTACATAATATTAGAGATTACTCTAATGACAAACACAAGTGTGTGGATGACAAACCATACGGTGGTGGCGCTGGTATGGTTTTGAAACCAGAACCGATATTTAATGCAGTTGATGCGGTGGAAGCGCAAGGGGATTCAGTATCGAAAAAGATATTATTAACTCCCCAGGGAAATAAGTTAAACCAGAAGATTGTTGAAAATTTATCAGAGGAGACTCGTTTAATGGTAATTTGTGGTCACTATGAAGGATTTGACGAAAGGATAAGATCTGGGATGAACGTGCTTGAAATTTCTATAGGAGATTATGTACTTACTGGTGGCGAAATACCCGCAATGGTTATTGTAGATGCGGTTGTAAGATTAATTCCAGGTGTTTTAGGTGGAGACAGATCATTGCAAAGTGAATCCTTTATGAATAAAATGCTTGAGTATCCTCAATATACAAGACCTGCAGAGTTCAGGGGAATGAGAGTTCCTGAAATTCTTAAATCTGGTAACCATTCAAAGATCAAAGAATGGAGGAAGAAAAAGGCTGTTTTGAGAACACAGGAACGAAGACCTGATTTGTTGGAAAAAGAAACACAATAACAAGGATAAACTAATAAAGGAGTTGATACAATGAATATAATTGATTTGGTAGAAAAAGAAAATATGAAAAAAAAGGTGCCAAAATTTCAAGTTGGTGACCTGGTTGATGTTCACGTTAAAACATTTGAAGGTGAAAAGGAACGCATTCAGATTTTTAATGGTATTGTTATTGCAAAAAAAGGAAGTGGAGTAAGAGAAACATTTACAGTTAGAAGGATAGTACAAGGAGAAGGCGTTGAACGAGTTTTTCCTTTACATTCGCCAAATGTAGCTGACGTAAAAGTAAAAAAATCCTACAGGGTAAGGCGTGCCAAATTATATTACTTACGCGAGAAGAGTGGGAAGAGTGCACGAATGAAAGAGATTCGCAGAAAAGTAAAGAGAAAAGCAAAGAAGACAAATAATGTTAAGGCTGAAAAGAAAACAAAAAATCAAGTTAGTCCTAAAGAGCTTTGCATAAAAGGTGAAAATTTAGCTAAAAAGTTCTTAAAGAAAAAGGGCTATAAGATACTTAAGCGAAATTATGTGTGCAAAAGTGGAGAAATTGATATTATTGCGTATGATAAAGGTGTTATTAGCTTTGTAGAAGTAAAGAGTCGTTTATCCGAAGATTTTGGCCCTCCAGAATTGGCTGTAACAAACGAGAAGAGAAGTAAAATTATTCGAACTGCATTAAATTACTTAATGGCAAATCAAATAGAAGACATGGATTATCGTTTTGATATTGTCTCAATTTTATTCAAAGAGAACGATAACAATCCAGATATCGAATTACTCAAAAATGCATTTACGGCAGATGGCGTTTTTAACTAAATAAAACTTGGTTTGCTTCGCTCACCCTGCTTATGCGATGTCATTGAATTAAACCGTAGCGGAAACCTGGTTTCCATCTCTATGATTGCTATATTATAATGGAAGGCTAAAGTCTTCAGCTACAGTCTGCTAAATCTCACAAAAAGAACAGTACAAGAATATTTTTTTAACTTTAGCAAGTTATAAAATTATAGAGACCTATGATAATTGATACTCATACACATTTAGACTTTCCTGATTATAAAAACGATATAGATGAAGTAATAAACCGCTCTAAAGAAACAGGAGTGGAATATTTTGTCAACGTTGGCACAAGCGTTAAATCAAGTGCACAATCTATTGAACTAACAAAACAATACGATCAGATTTATGCAAGTGTTGGAATACATCCTCATGAGGCTTCAAAAGTTTCTGAAAAAGATTGGTCTTTATTAGAATCGTTAACCAGGCAGAATAGGGTTGTTGCTATTGGTGAAACAGGACTTGATTATTATCGTAACCGCAGCAAGCATGATGATCAAAAGCGTTTATTTCGGCGACATATAGAATTAGCAAAGAAGGAAAAGCTGCATGTCATAATTCATAATCGAGATGCGAGTAGTGACTGTCTGGAAATTGTTCGTTCTTATAACGGTTCAATAAAAGGTGTTGTTCATTGTTTTAGTGGTAGTAAAGAAATAGCGAAAGAATTTTTAAGGCTTGGTTTCTATATTTCTTTTGCGGGACCCGTAACCTTTCCAAATGCTAATCGCTTAAGGGAGGTGGTCAAATCTGTTCCAGTTGAAAAATTGCTTTTGGAGACAGATTGTCCATTTCTGGCTCCTCAACCAAAAAGAGGTAAACGAAACGAACCTTCTTATCTTACATATATGGTTCCGGTATTTGCAGAATTATATAATTTGTCAGTTGAAGACATTAAGAGGATAACGACTCACAATGCAAAAAATCTTTTTGGTATTGGACAGACTGAAACCAAAGGCAAGATTGCATATGTTATTAGAAACTCTCTCTATCTAAATATAACAAGTCGTTGTCCCAATCGATGTGTCTTTTGTTCCAGGGAAACAGCACCATATGTAAAGGGTCATTATCTTGGATTGGAGAAGGAACCAACTATTGAAGAGTTAATAAAAGCCATTGGTGACCCATCAGGTTATGATGAAGTGGTCTTTTGTGGTTTTGGTGAGCCTACCGAGCGTCTGGATGTGCTGAAATCTGTTGCTAAATATTTAAAGGTAAAGGGTGCTATTGTGAGACTTGATACAAATGGTCTTAGCGATTTAATTAATGGCAGACCTATTTGTGGAGAGCTTAAGGGCTTGATAGACACAATTTGTATCAGTCTGAATACAAATTATGAGGAAGAATATCAAAAGCTTTGTAAATCATCATTTGATGGTAAGGCGTATACGTCCTTACTTTCTTTTATAAAAGATGCAAAGAAATTCATACCTGACGTGATGGTATCAATAGTGGGTATGCCCGGAATTGATGTAGAAGGTTGTCGGAAGATAGCTGAAGAATTAGGTGTTCGTTTCCGGGTAAGGGAATATAATAATGTTGGGTGATGACTTAATCAACTTTGAAACTTAGACTTATTTATCCTAAAATAGATTCCCGATCACTATTTGCTGTAACTACAGCATACTGTGGTATTAGGTAACAACACCAATAATATTGTAAAACTAAATAAGCTTTTTATATGATTGTATGAAAAATAGAATGGCTAACGTAAGGAGTCCGTAGGACGACTGGAGTTAGCCATTCTATTCCATTTTTTCCAAAAGGTTTCTGGATGTTATCCGATCTATCCATATTCATTTTATGATGTTAATGACATAAGTCCATTAGGCTTATTGTTATTTTGTAGTTGATTAAGTTCTTTGATAATTTGTATATATTCTTTAACTAAGCTTTGAGAAAATCCCGTGAAGAAGGCAATTTGTTGAACACCTTTGCCTTCCTCATAAAGACCTCTAACCTGTTCAAAGCTGCTTATGTAACTATCCACATTAAATGGATGATGATTAGTTTTCTCTGATATTTCTTTGGTCAACAGCCCGGATAGATAGAGTTTGATTATTATCCTTTTATGGGTCATAGTTGCTCCACAGTCAAAGATGGTTCCAATGTGTGGTAATATTTCATCAGGATGTTGTTTATAATAATCTCTCATCGCTTTCTTAATAATCGTGTTAGGTACCCCACAGATTATGGCAACATCGTTTAAGGATAATACACCACCTTGAGCATAGGCTTCTTTTAGTATGCGGGTCACTATTTTAGGCCTAAGGTCTTTTAAATACTTACCAGAGGCTAATTCCTCAAGCTCTTGATGGGTTATAATATTAACTGTTACAGGTATTAGTTTGGTTTGACTCATAGTTTTACCATATCCAAACCTTTGATTTCTATCCACAGCAAATACTATAGTCTGATATGGTTTAATACGCTCTTTCTCAACAGAGCATTCACTAATTATCTTTAAGAATCTATCAATTAGTATGTCAGCTATTATATGCATATTCTCAAAGCCAAAGTTGGTAATAAGCTCTTTCTTTAAGAGGTTTCTCAGAGTTTTTTGAGTCAAAGGCCCATAGATGCCATTTTGACTAAGCCTGTTTTTCTTAATGCTCATATCCTCACCTCCTGTAAGATGTTTTTTTTAAAAGGTGAGGTGTTAAATTGGCTAAGATCTGAATCTAAGTCGATACGATAAAGAAGCAGTTTTTTATTCAAAGAATCTTTGTGATATTGATCTTTTTCTAATCTTTGATAAAGAGCAATGTACTCTCTAACTAAAGCAGGACTATTTGCCGTGAAACGGCAAATTCATTAAATAGGGACCATTAAATAGGGACAGCGCCTATTTTCTATAATTTCCCTCGTATTAGAGTTATCTTTGTTAAAGAGAAATTAGATTCCCAATCAATTTGGGAATGGCAATTTTTTACTATATGATTTTTTCCCCTCCCTTTCGGGAGGCATACACGCCCGCTTCCCGACAGTCGGATCTGGGACTATTCCAGGGACAGCGCCCGTACCAGGGTCATTTGTGATAGGTGTTGAGAATAGAAATGTAGCCCTAACTATGCTTCATCAAGATCAAATCGATTACGCAGCCTTTTTACAAACAATTTAATAGTCTTTGCGCCTTTTTTGACATTATCAGGGGGATGTGTGTTTTCATAGAAATTCTGGTGTAAACCTTCAGCTATGAGAGAAACGTTGTTAATGCTTTCATCCTTTAATTCTTTTGCAATTCAACTAAGTCCGATCTATTCTTCCGCTTCCTTCATTTCCAGTATGCCGCAATGGCACAGTCCCGGTTCATCGGCCCTTGTACCACAGTCACATACGGTACCGCAATCACACTCGTATTCATATTCATCACTCAGCTCTTCTCTGTCTGACGGTATAGTGGCCAGGCCGCAAACGCATCTGCCCCCAGGTTTTAATGTTTCATAAGCACAAAGGCATCCTCCGGCACAGTAACAAATATAAATTGTCTGCTTTTTCTCCTCCTTCTCTTCTGCTGCAAGATTATGACTGTAGTAAAAAAGACCACTTAAAGCTATTGTACTAATCGCTATTAATGTAATTAAGACACTCTTCAAACTCTTAAACACCATCTATACCCCTTTCTTTTTAAATCACTTTAAACTTCTATTACCCTTCTGCTTCCTTCATAGGCTTATCACACACGCAGTTGCCTTCTTTATCTGATTTGGAACCGCAATCACATTCATCACCACATCCACATACGTACTTAGATGTCTCTGCCGGTCTCCTATCAGACGGTAATAGTGGTTCACCACATACACATTTGCCAAATTTATCAGCCTCGAAATTACACTCGCAGTCTTTACAATAATAGCAGACAAAAATCTTCTTTTTGCCGGCATTTACGTCCGAGAAATGCAGAAGGGAACCCAGAAAAAGAAATACGAACATTGTAATGATATATAGATAACGTTTCTTAAACATTTGTATCATCTCCTTTCCTCGGAAAATTCAAGTTAGATTCTTCATTCCGCTTCGCTACATTCAGAATGACATTTCAGCATGTCATTCTGAGGGAGGAACGACCGAAGAATCTTAACTTTGAATTTCCTATACGTCAAGTATATTTATATATAATACGACATAATAAATCAATTGATAATAATTCACCGCAAAGACACACCTGCCCGTCCGTCAGGCGGGGAGGACCCCGGTGAAATAAATTCAGATTTCACAGGGCAGGCGCAAAGAAAGAAACCTTAAAGAATGAAAAAAAACTTAATAGTTCACCGCAAAAACGCAAAGAGCGCAAAGTTTTTAAAAAAATAGTGAAAAGAACCCCAAAACCGTTTTTTTTATGACGTATAATACTGAAATCCCTGATCAAATGATC
>MAYW01000021.1 GCA_001723765.1 Candidatus Scalindua rubra | reverse complement strand
GAGGGAATATAAAGATGCATGGTGGCGTGTAGTAGAGGCTCTTGGTGAGATTGGCAGCCCTGAGGCAGTACCAGCCTGATAGCTGCCCTGAGGTCGGGGGAATATAAAGATGCATGGGAGTGTGTAGCAGATGCCTTGCATCGAATAAGCACAAGGATCTGTAAGCCTGTTTTGGCCACGGATGGGCGCGGATGAAAAAAGGTGGACAACGAACTTTACGTTCGTTGATCAAATATTTTGGTTCAGGCTACAAGCCTGAACCAGCAAGGGGGTTCAACACTGAAATCCACCAGAAAGGCCTGTCTGCGTGCGTACCTGCCTGCGCCGCGCTAACACGTTGCACGGCAGGCAGGTTACCTAATTCCACTTGATATTTAGCAATTACGATAAGAATTTTAACAAAGGACCACAACTAATAGACTATATGTGGAAGTGAAAGCGATCTTTTATTACATCATGGAGATAATTGGGGGGAAGTTAACAAAATGAATAAAAGACGATTTGAGGAGTTACCTCGTATAGAAGTAACAGATAAACTTTTAGAAGGAGTTGTCCATAAGATTGTAGAACACTTTCATCCTTTAAAAATAATCTTTTTCGGGTCATATATATGGGGAAAACCTGGTCAAGATAGTGACGTCGATCTACTGGTAATCATGGAAAGTAAAGAAAGACCTGCCTCGAGGGCAAGTGCGCTGAGGCGTATCTGCCGTCCCATGTTTCTGCCAATGGACATCCTGGTTAGGACTCCTCAGGAGATTCAAAAAAGGTTAGAGTTGAACGACCTTTTTATTAAAACGATTATGGAAAAGGGAAAGTAATATATGAAAGAGAGACCTGATGTCTTAGAATGGTGTACCAAGGCAGAAAACGAATTCAAGGCTGCCTGCTATCTGGCTGAAAGGAAAAAAGATCCTCTTCCTGATCTAGTGTGTTACCATTGTCAATAAACTTGTGAAAAATATCTCAAGGCCTTCCTTATTTCTAGAGACAAAAGCCCGCCTTGGGTTCATGATCTTGATAATTTAATAGTATAGGAATTTCCATTTTAAGTGTAAAAGAATCAATGGATTACATTTTTTTGTGCGGAAGCACATATCCAAAAGGGCGTGAAGCAACGACATGGATGTCGTTGTAGCCATTTTGAAAGAGTTGTGCAGGATGCACTAACTCGTTAGACCTCTGCGTAGTGGATGATCCAGCGTTAGAAGAGATGCGGGAACGTGTTCAGCTTTTGACACCTTATGCGGTTGAATACCGTTATCCGGGAGTATCAGCCACGGTGAAAGAGGCAGAAGATGCCCTTCTGAGGACAAAAGAAATAAGGGCTTTTATTAGAAAGAAACTGGCAGTGTATGGTATTGATTCATGATTTGATATTACCAGTGCAACCAGAAATTCCCTGCCGCAAAGTGTACGGCAGAGATAGACAGGGAGAGTAATAAAGATGATGATTTGAATGGTAAAGTAAATATATTGCTTAATGATGTCTATATGTTGTGGTATGAAGGAAATGTTTTCATAAAATTCCTTGCCCTGGATGCCCTGGTTGTTGCTGCCATCAACGATGAATACTGCACAAAAAATATATAAAGAGATTTTAGATATGAAAGTTGAAGAGAGGGAAAAACTCTTTGCTGTTATTGCAAGACGTGGGTTTGAAAAGGATTTTTACAGCCATGAGGAAGTGTTTGAAGATATAAGACAATCTCCCTTCACTATTAAGGAAGCTTCTGAATATCTTGAAGTGGCTGAAATAACTGTGAGAAGGTAAGGACAGTGAAATTAGCTTCTATGGAATACCTATTGGTAAAATTACAAACTATTCGATAAAAGAATAAGAAAATCCTGTTAATCCTGTCTAAATCTCTTTTGCAACGGTCTGATAAAAAATGCCGTCAAACCAACTAGAAATCATAAAGTGTCGTACTATCGATGATGCCTCTCAAATAATTGAGGGCTATATTCCTGAGCTGGAGAAATTTTTAGAAAAGGTATGTAATGACGTCAATATGGAGTTTAATAAGAGAAATTTCTCTGATGGTACGTTTGCCCTTGATGACCTCTATATCTCATTGAAGACTATTGAAAAACGAAGATGGGATAAATATGAGGCGCTCATGCAGGAACAAAGGGCACACGAAGTTGGCAACTCAGACATTGACAAAACGGGACAAATATATGAACAAATGGACCATGATAAACTGAAAGAATATGAGAAGGAAAAAGAGGTCATCATTGATGCTGACAGGGCGCTAAGAAATCATAAACGAATGGTGATTTTAGGCAATCCAGGTGAAGGCAAGACAACACTCCTTTATCATTATGTTCAATTAATGGCTACAAAGTCACTTGATAAATTAAGGGATCATGCATTACCTACAAGCCTTGATATCCCCCTATTTGCAAAACTGCCTCATATATCTATAGATCTTCCAAAAGTCCTTAATGAAGATAAATCTCTGATTAATGTTGTAATGACAATTGCCGAAGTGCCTGAAAAACTAGAATCTTTTATCAAAGAACAATATGAAAAAGGGAGAGTTAACCTTTTTATGGATGCACTGGATGAGGCTAATCGAGAAGATTTAGATACAAATGGCAAACTTCGCAGGCATCTCTTGAAAGGATATCTACGAACTGTTCAGTGGTGATAACATCACGTATTGTTGGATATCCAGGTTCTCCACTCGTAGGCAGGTCAGATGAACTCAAGCTTGTCCCTTTTGGCCAAAAAGAGATCAAACGATATGTTGAGACACGTTTTAATAAAGACAAGGAAAAGGGAAGTGAATTACTCAGGCAACTTCGAGGAAATCCTGCAATGAGAGGGCTTGCACAGAACCCGCTTCTCCTAAGTATGATATGTAAGCTATTTGACGAATCTAAAGAATATCTTCCGAAAAGGAGGGTGGAATTATATAAGAGATGCCTTGATGACTTCCTTATAGAATGGCGTAAACATCGAAGTGCCGTTTCAAGAGATGGCACAGCTACCAGGGAAAGAAAAAGACAAAAGAAACTAGTACTGCTAGAGAAGATTGCATATAGATTTACCTTTATTGATACAGGGCAGATGAGCTTTAAAGAAAGTTTTACGTTGTCTGAGGTTTATAGCCTGTACAATGAAAGCGAAGTAGATGATATTGAAGACCTCCTTAATGAAATCATAGATAACGATGGTATCCTTATCCGTTTTGGAACTGAAGAAGAAAATAGATACATGTTCCTCCATCTCACTTTCCAGGAGTATCTTGCATCAAGGGCATTGAGTAAGAAAAAAGACTGGTTAAAAAAAATCAAGAAATATTTCTGGAAGACCAGATGGCATGAAGTAATAAGGCCTCTTGCTGGCACACTGAAAAATCCCATGCCACTGATCGACACGTTATGTAAAGAAAAAGACCTCTTAAACCGTCATCTCTTTCTTGCCACAAAGTGTACGGCAGAGATAGATGATAAAATACTGGATAAAGAAGAAAAGAGTCAAAATAACGAGCTATTAAATAAAGTATATCAGCTATGGCTTAGAGAGAGAGGCTTTATAAGAGAAATTGCGTGCGATATCATGGCAGACACTACGATTATAATAGATAAACTCATCGAGGCGTTGAAGTATAAGGATTACGGTATAATGATGTCAGCAGCGGAGGCGCTGGGTAGTATCGGCAGTGAGAGGGCTATAGAGCCACTCATCGAGGCGTTGAAGGATGAGTATTGGGATGTAAGGCAGTCAGCAGCGGAGACGCTGCATCTGATAAGTTCGAGGATTGGGAAACCAATTTTAGCCAAGGATGGGCACAGCGAAGCGAAGCCGCAACCAAAAGAAAGCTATACAGTAGTAGAGAGAAGAGAGTAGAAAGAGAGGCTATTGTACCTTCCATAGGGAGGGTTAATACTTCTCATATTTCTCTCTACCCTCTTACTAGCTACTTTTACTAAACATTGCTAAAACTTGTCCTCATCAAAATGGGAAAAAAAGGTTTTACAGATTTGTAGAGTACAGATGGACACTTTAGATTGTTCATTAGATAATTGAAGTAAACAGTATAAAATATTTAGTAACAATCAACTACTAGGTTAATCAGTGTCAGGTACATTTAACCATTTTGTCATAAGGACATATGGCTACGCCGTCATTAAGTCCTTAAAATGATTTATTTACTTTGCGAAGGCAAATGGCAATTCGGCATCACCGAATTGTTTAAGAAATTTATCGAATAAAAATTGCCGTTAGCGACCTGCCCGACTACAAGCCCGATACTCATTCTGGCGGGCGTCGTTCGGGCGGGCTGAAAGCTAAGTTTTCTATGACCCTAATTCATTAAGTCCACGCCTCCAATGGAGTATATTTATATTGTCAATTACTTTCTCAGTAGTGTCCAAAGAGAGACAAAAAGCTTCGCTGTTCTTGAAATCTTTTCTGAAACGCTTTAAATTTAATATATGCCGTTCCGTCACTTCTCTTGTTGACTTTATCTCAATTAAGGCCACGGGCATGGCAGGTCTTTCCACTATTAAATCGATTTCAGCGTTGTCCTTTGTACAGAGATATGAAAATTGATAATCCTTTGGGAAATATGCGTGAAACCTTAAGATTTCTGTTATAAAGAAATGTTCAAAGGCCCTTCCAAAGGCGTAAGTCTGTGGTAACAATTCTATTGTCAGGGTTCGGTCTAATGCGCGTTTTATACCCAGATCAAAAAAATAAAATTTTGGATTGGTACGTTGCCGTTTGCGAATGGATAAGTGAAAGGGCTCCAGGATGTGTCCTATAAGCGTATCTTCTAAGATCTGAAAGTAAGATTGTACGGTTTTGGTATCTACATTTACATCACGGGCTATATTGGAATAGTTGATTATTTCACCATTAGTTTGGGCAGCAATTTCGAGGAATCTTCGAAATGGATCAAGTTTTCGAACGATTTGTTCCTCCCTAATTTCTTCTTTAAGATAGAGTAAGGCATAAGCTCTTAAAAATGACTGCTTTTCTTTGGTTGATTTCAATTGGGTAATTTTGGGTAACGTACCAAATTCAAGTGCTTCCTTTAAGTCGAATCTTTTACCAAGTTCGATATGTGTCAAGGGAAAAAGATAATTCACAAAGGCCCTACCAGCCAGTAAATTGGCGGATCCTCTTTTAATTTTGCGGGCACTTGAACCGGTCATTGCAAATTTAAAACGTGATTGCTCTATCTCTTTATGAACTATATTAAGAAGTTTTGGGATTTTTTGTATTTCATCAATAAATACCCATTGAATATTAAGTGATGCAGCCTTTAGTATTTCTAAAAGTTCTGATGGTCTCCGGCTAAATCTGTCTTCAGTTTCCGGGTCAAGAAGATCAAATGTTAGAGTTTTTGTAGCAGGTAGGATATGCTTTAATAATGTAGTCTTACCAGTACCTCTTGCTCCAAATAAAAAGAAGCTATTTTTTTTATTAGGCTTAAGCAATCTTGGAATCATAGTCCATAATTGTACGGCAAATATGGAATGTTGTCAACATTTTAACAGATAAAATAATTTAAGTTATTAAGGGATAAAGATGGATTAGCAAGGCAGGCTGCAGCGGAGGTGCTACATCAGATAAGTACGAGGATTGGGAAACCGATTTTAGCTACGGATGGGTGTGGATAGGTTCTTATGTGCTGAGAAAGATTATGCGATTTCTATTATTCACAAAAATAGTAACAGTTAATGTACACTATTTAAGTCATTGGTCATATATGCCTTCACCATCATTATGTCATAAACAAAAATATTTTGGCCAATTATGGCTGATAGTGTAATTCTTCGAATTACCTTAATCAGATGGCAAAAAAAACTAGCTATTAACTGGCAATGCCAACCTCTCCCTTAACAACTCAAATGGATAGATAAAGTCCACTCTTGTTTTGCCATAGGCGAGAGATCTTTGTGATAAGGATAGATTGACGAGATAAGCATTTGGTGGCTTATACTTTTCAATAAAGTTCTTTAGACCTACAGTTATCCCCGGTTTTTTTATATGAAGCTTAGTTTCAATGGGCAGGATTGTAGACCCTGTCTCTAATACGAAATCCACCTTTGTTTTCTGTTTTGTCCTTCAGATATCTTTTTATTCTTGATCAACCAGTCCCTGATTTGACCGATTAAGACAGTTTTTCCCACCTGTCTTGAACCAGTTATGAGGGTTATCTCTGGTTTATCAAGATGTCTAATTATTTCAGGAAAAATATCCCTATTGATATACTTTATTGGCACTATACTAGAAATATAAAATAACTATTTTTATAGTCAATAGTTGTTTTGGAAAATATACACCTTTTTGAAATACTGCATCTTATAAGACTTAACGGGGGTTTGCTTCGTAGGAACATAGGAATCTCCACCCCCTGTATATCTTACAGAAGCATAACTAAAACAGAAACTGACAGATTGTGAATTTTCAGATTTGTGTTTTAAAACTAAAAAACGCCAATTGTCTTCCTCTATTCATCAATTGTTAACCAAGCATACTTAAATCCTATAACTGAACTCTCTATATAAATTGTAGAAGACATAAACATGAATATAGATTCCCGACTTCTCGGGAATGACAGAGCGTTATATTATCTGTCATCCCAGTGGTAATGCCCCACATGGGAAGCTCGTCCGACGCCCGCCTGCCATCTTGTCGGGCAGGGATTCATCCGGGCGGGCAGACAGGGAATCGAAGCCTAACTTTTGCCAGGATATGTTTTCATGTCATTCCTAATGCAGGTTCGCTAAGACGGACTTCATGATGTCAAATTGTGGCATGAACGTTTGCTTACAAAAAGAATGTGGGCAATGCCCACCCTACGAATCTAAGAATAAACTCAAGTACCTTATATATATTTAGAGATATAGCGGAAGGCTTCCTGCCCGAAAGACATGTCAGGCTGGTAGCCTTTCACAACAAACAAACTAGGCAAATATACCCGTTTATCTAATTCAACATAATTTATCTGAACAAGGAGTTTTTGAAATGAAAAAAGATACTTTAAAGAAAGGGTCAAAATCCACTGAAAAAAGTGCAGGTAAGAAATTACAAGTACAAGAAAGAGATGATGAAAAAAGGAAAGGTCAGCTAAAAAAAGACTGTTTAACAAAGATAGCTGATGAAAGCAAAAATGATGAAGTAAAACGACAAGAAAATATTCAAAAGAAAAAGGAAGTAGAGCTACTGTGTAAATGTTTTAGATTGACAGTGCGTTAAGGCTAATTTTAATCCTCGACCCTGGATGCTAGATAATCGCGGAAAAAGAAAATATGAAATCAAATATAAAGTATCAGGCATCAATTTAGCTGAAAACTATTACCTATTGTTTGGAGTATATAAGTGAACACCGTTGTTATTTCATATAATCATTTTGAATCTATTATTAAGGCATTGCTTCGAGAGCAAGAAATTGCCGCTATTTGTAGTGTAGGGGTTAATAAATTACATGACGGGATTGAGTTATTGGTTCATTCCTTTGATATAGCGTCTGTTAAGGACATCACAGATCACTTTTCTCCTTATAGCAATAAACTTGCTATTTGTTATACGAACAAAGTCCCCAATATTAGTGCATGGGAGAATATAAGGCTTGAGTACTACGACCTGCTTTTTAACCCATCACAATGGGCGTATACAGGTGTTTTACAGTTTGGAAAGGCAGAAGGTATTATCTTTCCAATGGGTTTTATCATTGAGCCTGGAGGAAAGGTAAAAACAATCCATCAACTGGAAATTTTTGGTAGAACTGTAATAAAATTATTTACAGAAGCTGTCAAGAGGGATACCCATATAGAAAAAGACAAAATACTTAGACGTTGCAAGGTAAGGAGAAAGAGGAGGAGACGGAGACTAAGAGCGGACTGAACATAGCGGCGGAGTTAGGAAAGGGGCCATATCCTTCCATAGCTATAAACAAGACGTTATCATGATGTATTGGTCAATGGAAATAATTAGAGGGATATATCTATCCAGGCTGTCCGAGAATTGTCATTCCGCCATAACGACTGGCGGGTAAAAATGACAATAAATGGCGCTTTTGATTGTTCTCGGACGACCTATCGCTATTTGACACAATTAAAATCCCCCTTAGTCCCCCTTTGACAAAGGGGGAAAGAGAGTAGAAAGAGAGCAGAAGGAGAGTGGTGAACTATTTCTTTCGTATGAATTATTCAATACCAACAACATTTATGTCAAAGACGACATCCTTTCCTGCCAGTGGATGATTGCCGTCAAGAATTACATGCGTTTCGTCTATGTTTACTATTGTTCCCGGTATCCCTTGTAGTTTTATTACCATACCTTTCCTGGGTTCAAAATTTTCGGGTAGATCAGTTCTGAAAAATTTCATTACAAGGTCTTCGTTTCTCTTACCATATGCGTCTTTTGCCTCTATTGTTACCTTCTTTTCCTCATTTAATTTCATTCCTCTTACAGCCAGATCAAGGCCGCGTGGCATTTGCTCACTTCCAACCGTAAATTCTAATGGTTTTCCTGCTTTTGATTTGTCAAATACAGTACCATCTTTAAGACTTACTGTGTAATGGATCTTAACCTTATCACCTTTTTTAACGATTGTCTTTTCACCTTCTTTTTCGCTACCGTTAGCCTTACTCAGATATCCATTAATCATGACCAATACCATTATTAAGAATAGCATCAAACTAGTCTTAATTAGTAATTTTATTACGACTAAAATTCTTTCTCTCACGATAAGAAAACGCATTATTTAACCTCTAGTTTCCTGTGAAATTCCGTGATTTTTCCGTGGTGAAGCGTGGGTTCTGAAATAAGCTTCTGATGATGGTTTTTGTTATAAATATTGAAAGATGGTATAACGTTGCAATGAAATTTTTATTTATAGCAAGCTTTAAAAAGATTATGGGTTTACTTATCTTGTTTGCCCTCGCTATATCGTACCTGCTGGATAGGGCAACAATCCTTTTAAGAGGTGTATGCTCCTCAAAATTCAGGATGTCATCCAGATTAAAAGATATGCATCTATAGCCATCTGTTTTCTTACTATCCGTTATTGATAGATCTGCTGAGCTGCCATTCATCGTAAACTTAAAGTCAACACTATTGCCCTTTGAATGAAAGAATCTAAATATAACTTTACTGCCGAGATACTTTAATAATTTGGCATCCCTGAATTTGGCATTCTTTATGTTGCCTCCCACAAGGGCGTGTAAGTATTCAAACATATAGTTCTTTAAATCATTAAGGCTGTTTCTGTCATCATTTTTTTCGATAACGGCTACGTTTATTAAACGATATATTGCCTCAAGAACTGTCCCCAGGATAGTGCGCTGACGGGATGATGAGTCAATGCCATAAAATTTCCCATTACAATAAGCCAACATCTTCTTGAGCGTTTTCAGGTCTATCTTGTTGGGCTCCACCACAGTTCCGAAGTTATTGTACATATCCCATCTGTAGCTGTTTATGGAGTTTTCTTTTTTATATTCTCCAAAGATTTGAGTTCCGGGGTATGGAGTCATCACCATAAATACGGCTTGCTTCAAGCCTACCGTTTTAGCGTATTCAGGATATCTCTTTATGTCTTCTATTGATTCATTAAGGTGTCCGATTATAAAATATCCTTGCACCTTTATCCTATAATCGTTCAATATCTCAATGGCCTTTTCACAGGTTTTAGGAGTTGTTCCTTTTCTGATTCTTTTCAAGGTTTCAAGATTTGGACTTTCGATTCCAAGGCTTACGTGCCTTAGACCAATGTCATGTAATTTCTTCATTATTCGCTCTGCTCTAATGATGTCTGTGGTTCTACTTTCCGTCCATATCTTAAAATTGGTTAGATTATTTTCAAACATAAGATCTATAATCCTCTCCATTCTGTCCACATCGGTTAGTACGTTTGCATCCCATATCTTTAGTATCTTACGCTTTTTGGTAGTATGTATCATCTTCAGTTCTTCAATCACGTTTTCAGGGCTTCTACATCTCCAGTTCTTATTTACCATGTCATTTGAACAAAAAGAGCATTTTATCCTGCAACCCCTTGAAGTAAACACTGTATCAAATAAATAATCTGTACCTTTATTTCCGAATCGTTTTGGTCTTATTTCGCGTAAGGGTTGGGGTAATACATCAAGGTTTGCAATAACGTCTCTATCTGGATTATGGATAACATTGCCGTTATCTTTGAATGATAGTCCTATAACACCTTCTGAGGGACCTTCGTTGACAAGTTCCTTAAATGTAATTTCTCCCTCACCCCTGATTACGGCATCAACATAGGGAGATTGAAGTACTTCATCTGGTAGTGCTGTGGGATGATAACCACCTAAGACAACATATAGAGTATGTTTCCTGGCAATCCTGGCGTATTCCAGGGCATTTGTATAAGCGCCTGTCATGGAGGAGATACCTATCATGTCGGCGGGATGACTTTTTAAATATCTTTCAAAGTCATGTATGGGATTTGATGCATATGTGTTTACGGGAATGGTTATTGAATCAACATCCTCCTTTACCATTCCAGCCAGGTAACATACCTCGGTAATATCGGAAAGTATCAATCCATAAGGTATATCTATTCTTTGGGGCGCTTTTAATAGACAAACGTTCTTAAAATAACTCATTTCTTGCGATGTTTTATTGCGACTTTATTTATGGCATTCAAATATGCCTTTGCGCTTGCTTCTATTGTGTCTGTACTTACTGCGCGGCCTCTATAGTTATTGCCTTTGACTTCTACTTCGACGCTGGCTTCTCCTAGGGCATCCTTTCCACTCGTTACCGCCCTGATACTATAATCGAGAAGTGTACCTTTTATTCCGGTTAGTAGATCGATTGTATTAAAAATAGCGTCAATTGGTCCGTCGCCTTTTGTTGAATCGGCTAGAATTTTGTCTTTTCCAATACGGAGTTTTATACTTGCTGTCGGTACAGGGCCGCAATTTATACTTAAACTGTCAAGTTCATAAAGATGCGGGGTTTCTGATTTCTCATCCTGAATTAATGCTTCTATATCCTGATCATAGATTTCCTTTTTCTTGTCAGCCAGAAGTTTAAATTGCTGAAATGTATGTTCAAGTTCTTCATCAGATAGTTCATAACCCAGCGTCTTGACACGTTTCTTGAATGCGTGTCTGCCAGAAAGCTTACCAAGTACGATTTTGGTCTTTGGCAAGCCAACTTCTTCTGGCTTCATAATCTCATAAGTTGTCCTTTCTTTTAGAACTCCATCTTGATGTACGCCTGATTCGTGTGCGAATGCGTTTTCTCCTACTATTGCCTTATTCCTTTGTACCCATAATCCAGTTAAACCACTAACGATCTTGCTTGTAGCTATTATTTCATGCGTCTTTATACGTGTAGTATGCCCAAAAAAATCTTTCCTTGTCTTAAGAGCCATAACAATTTCTTCCAGCGATGCATTACCTGCCCTTTCTCCAATTCCGTTTATGGTACATTCTACCTGGGTGGCGCCTGCTTTTACGGCTGCAAGTGAATTAGCAACTGCAAGACCAAGATCGTCGTGACAATGGATACTTATAACGGCTTTATTGATATTTTTTACATTTTCTTTAAGATTTTTTATTAAGGATGCGTATTGTTCTGGTATTGCATATCCTACAGTATCTGGAATGTTAACTGTTGTTGCACCTGCATCTATTACGGATTCTACGACTTCTACAAGAAAATCCGGTTCAGTCCTTGATGCATCTTCAGGAGAGAATTCTACATCGTCAACATATTTTTTAGCGCGTTTTACGCCTTTTACGGCAGTCTTTATGATTTCTTCCTTTGCCTTTACAAGTTTGAATTTTCGATGAATTTTAGATGTTGCAAGGAAGACGTGGATCCTAGGGAATTTAGCAGATTTAAGAGACTTTGCTGCACATTCAATATCTTTCTCAACAGATCGTGCGAGTGAGGCTATGCTTACGTCTCGTATCTCTTTTGCAATGTTACTTACAGATTTGAAATCACCTTCTGATGTTACTGGAAATCCTGCTTCTATTACGTCAACATTTAGAATGGAGAGCTGTCTTGCTATCTGGAGTTTTTCTTTCGGGTCAAGACTAGCGCCTGGAGATTGTTCTCCATCTCTTAAAGTGGTATCGAAAATTATGATTTTTGACATGGAAACCTTTTCTGCCACAAAGTAGGGGCGTACCCCTGTACCTATTCGGGCAGGTGGCAATACGCCCCTACTTTTTCATTTTGACTGAATCCATTTCATGAGTTTACGCAATTTTGCACCAACTTTTTCAACCTGATGATTCTTATCTTTCGTAGCCAGTGCATTGAATACCGGACGACCTGCTTTGTTTTCAAGTATCCATTCCTTGGCAAAACTACCATTTTGTATTTCAGAGAGTATTTTCTTCATTTCTTTTTTTGTTTCTTCATTAATTATTCTTGGCCCTCTTGTCAGATCTCCGAACTCAGCAGTATTGCTAACGGAATGTCTCATATAAGTTAAGCCTCCCTGATAGAAAAGGTCAACTATGAGTTTTAATTCGTGCATACATTCAAAAAATGCCAATTCTGGTTGATACCCTGCCTCAACAAGTGTCTCAAATCCAGCCTTAACTAAGGCAGAGGCTCCACCGCACAATACAGCCTGTTCGCCAAAAAGGTCTGTTTCTGTTTCTTCTGAAAAAGTTGTTTCCAGAACACCTGCCCTTGCTCCTCCAATACCCCTGGCATACGCTAAGGCAACTTTTTTTGCTTCCTTTGAAGGATTTTGATGGATGGCCAATAAACACGGCACACCTCCACCTTTAACATATTCACTTCTTACTAGATGTCCTGGTCCTTTTGGAGCAACCATGATTACGTCAACATCGTTTGAAGGAACGATTTGACCAAAGTGGATATTGAAGCCGTGAGAGAATAAGAGTGTCTTACCTTTCTTTAAGTGAGGTTTAACATCTGTTTCATAAACGCTTGTTTGTAATTCATCAGGTATCAATATCGAAATTAAATCACCTTGTTGTGTAGCCTCAGCGGCAGATACTGGTTTAAAACCATGTTTAACAGCTAAATTATAATTTGGAGAACCCTTCCTCTGCGCAACTATAACATTGAGGCCGCTTTCACGAAGATTTTGTGCATGAGCATGTCCCTGGCTGCCATAGCCTATTATGGCAATCTTTTTACCTTTTAACAAATCGAGATTAGCATCTTTATCAGTGTAAATCTTCGTCATAACTATTACCTTTCTATTTAAAAATTGTAACTATAGTAAAAGGAAAAAGTAAGTCGTCTGGGTCGACCCTGTTGGTTGGCTTCAGATCCGGCTCACTCAGTCGGGTTGACAAATCCCCCTAATTCATCTTTTATTTGAAACCATTATGTTCATTCGTGACCATCTACGTTAATTTGTGGCTAAACAATTGTTAAATTACTTTGGCCCACGGTTCATAGCGATTCTGCCTGTTCGTGCAACCTCCTTTATACCATATGGTCGAAGCAAATCTAACATTGCTTCAAGCCTATCCTCTGGACCAGATATTTCTATAACCATATCTCTTTGACCAACGTCTATTATCTTCCCTCTAAAGACATCTACTAGTTCCACGATTTCATTTCTTTTCCCTGGTAATGCGCTTACCTTAATGAGCATCAAATCTCGCTCAACATAATCAGTTCCTGTAAAATCTGTTACTTTAATTGTGTCTATAACTTTACCTAATTGTTTTCGAACCTGTTCTAGTATTGAGTCATCACCACTAACAACAATAGTCATTCTGGATATGGCCATGTTTTCAGTTTCACCAACGGCGAGACTTTCGATATTAAACCCTCTACCACTGAATAAACCGGTGATGCGTGACAGTACACCAACTTTATTTTCAACTAAAACAGATATTACGTGTTTCATGATAAATTAGCTCCTTTTGATCTGAAAATAGATTCCCGACGTGAGCTAAGCTCAGCTTTGTTGAAAAGATCTTACGGCAGCATTATATACAAGTTTTAACGGAACACCCTTTTCATCTGCAATTTTTTTGCACTCCTCATGTTCTGGGGTAATATTTTTAATGCAACCGTTAAGCATGCCTATCTTTACTTTAATCATGCCATACTCTGTTTTTACGTCAACTAATTTCCTATAGAGTTTCTTACGGTTTGCTTTATATTTCCTGATACCAAATGTTGTGGATTGATCGAATATAATCGTTTCCACTTTTGACAGATTTACATCATCTACAATAATGCTAACGAGTGTCCCGGGACGTGATTTCTTCATTTGAACCGGTGTTATATATCCATCCAGTGCACCAGCATCTAATACCTTTTCGAGTAAATAACCCAAATGCTCTCCAGGCATATCGTCAATATTTGTCTCCACTATCCAGACCTCATCTTGTTCGCTTACCGAGATAGTTTCACCAATCATTAATCTAAGGAGATTAGGGACTTGTGGGATTTCATAACTACCAGCGCCATAGCCGATTTGTAATAATGAAATCTCTGGGCACATTTCAACATTTTCTCCCAATGTAGTTAGAATAGCTGCTCCAGTAGGCGTTATAAGCTCACGTTGTATATCCGTGCCTATTATGTGATATCCCTTTAATAGTTCTGTGGTTGCAGGGGCTGGGATTGGAAACTGTCCGTCATGGCATTTTACGAATCCAGTACCTGTTCTTATTGGTGAAAAGTATACTTTTTCAATCTTAAGGTCATGCATGGCAATTACGGCCCCTACTATATCTATAATTGAATCAATAGCGCCAACTTCATGAAAATGAACCTTTTCTGATGAAGTGTTATGTACTTTTGCTTCTGCCTTTGCCAAATTTTCAAAGATTTTGGCGCTATCCCTTTTTACGTATTCATTTAATGTACTTTCATTAATTATCTTGGATATGTCTTTAAAGGTTCTTCTTCTGTTAGTTTCTTTCTGTATTTTGTCTTTTTTGATTAATACGTCGAATTTTGTTCCGGTCATTCCAGATCGAAGTACTGTTTTCAAGCCAAGTTCATAATTTTTTATACCAAGTTTTTTAAGTTCACCCTTAAGCTTGTCCTGACTGAATCCTGCATGTATCAAGGCTCCCAGGATCATATCACCACTAGCACCAGAGAAACAATCAAAATATGCGATCTTCATAAGAATATTTTTATTTAAAACATTTTACAAGTTCTTTTATTGCATAAAGTTATTGCGACAATTAATTCAAAAATATTAGCACACGTATTTTATAGAGTCAAACAAAAACCAATTTAATAAAAAGTTAAAAGCGTCTACCCGCCCCCGCCAGAAAGACTATGTTGGGCTGGCGGGGGCAGGAAGTTTAAAATGATCTAAAGTTGTTGTAAAGCCACACTTTTTGTTTTAGGCACTTTAATTTACTTTAGGTCACTTTAGACACTTCAAACTTAGCTTCGGCGTGAGCTCAGCCGAACGGTTGCGGTTATGCCGTGCTATGGAACTGGATTATAAGGTAGGTGCTAAATATTTGTAGAGATGGTTGGTTTTTTTGCCTGATTACCTGAGGACATCAAAAACATATGTTTCAATTTGAAAACCGCAAATGCTCCAGCATCGATTTTGATGGGAGTGTCGAGTATTTAAAGGATGTGTAGTTCACTAATTTTGCGGAAATGGTAACCGTAGATTGCAAGTGTAACGGCCAGGGGAAACAATTCACGACGATTAAAATACGTCCAAAACAAGAGATTCCAGAATTGGACGCGTTCTTTGCCAAGGATACCTAGACGGCAGATGGAACAAAGCAATCCCACGATGTGTTCGAATTTAATTCTGGCCTTAATTTTTGGAGACTTATATTCTTTGAATAATGTCATAATACGCTGATAATAATTTTCAGGAGAATATATGTGTCTCAATATTCTTTTATATCCCTCTCGAAAAATGTCCGGGTCCATATTAGGGATAATGTTTGTTGAGCCGTCTGCATTGTCCCCTGTCATTCGTCCGAGCAGTCGACCCTCTCGTTTTAGACGTTCGTACAGTTTTGTCCCGGACGGGGCCTGAAGCAGGCCGACCATTGCCGTTACAATCCCGCTTTTCTGGATAAAATCGATTTGCCGCTGAAAGATGGATGGCGTGTCATTGTCAAAGCCAACAATGAAGCCAGCCTGCACTTGCAATCCGGCTCGCTGAATACGCCGCACGTCTTCGACTAAGTCACGGTTTTTGTTCTGTTTTTTGCCACATTCGGTCAGGCTAACTGTATCAGGTGTCTCGATCCCAACAAAAACTGTGTTGAAACCAGCTTCTGACATCATATGCATTAATGGCTCGTCTTTGGCTAGGTTGATGGAGACTTCAGTGTTGAACGTAATCCCCGCGTGATCACTTTGCCACTTGATTAATGCTGGCAGCAATTCCTTCTTGAGAGTCTTTTTGTTCCCGATGAGGTTGTCATCAACGAAGAAGACATTCCCACGCCATCCCAGATTATAGAAAGTATCCAGCTCGGCAATGATTTGTTCGGCCGTCTTGGTTCGTGTGCGTCGTCCAAATAACGCAGTTACGTCACAAAACTCGCATTGGTACGGACAACCTCGGGTGTATTGTATGCTCATAGAGGCGTACCGATTTAAATCGGCTAACTCCCATAGAGGTGCCGGGGTTTCTCGAATGTTAGCAAACTGCGGTGTCGTATATGTTCGCTTGGCACAACCATTTTTCAAGTCTTCCAAAAAGGGGGGCAAGGTTAGTTCTGCTTCATTGAGTACAAAATGGTCGACATCCTTAAATTGTTCATGCTCACTTGTGAATAATGGTCCTCCGGCAACAATATTGACGCCTGCTTCTTTGCATCGCTTAATGATTTGCTGAGCAGATGCTCTTTGTATAACCATACTGCTAATAAATACGTAATCCGCCCATTCCAGATATTTATCCGAGAGTTTTGTCATATTTACGTCCACTAAGCGTTTTGTCCACTCTGTCGGTAACATTGTGGCAACTGTCAGTAGACCTAGTGGTGGAAAGGAAGCCTTTTTGCGTATGAACTTAAGTGCGTGTTTGAAACTCCAAAATGTATCCGGAAACTCAGGGTATATTAATAGTATATTCATTGCGTTTAGTTGATATCCTCATGCAATTACGGACAATAAGAAAAACTTGATAAAACTATAATTTCAGAACTCCTGACCTCTGGGATTTTGTGATGATACCAAAATGTGCCTAAATCGGTTAATCGTAGGGTGGGCATTACCCACCGTTATTGGGTTTACGCAATTTGAGATGGTGGGCAATGCCCACCCTACAGCATTTAAGGTATCATCTTAAAATCACCACTATTATCTCGTTCATCATCAAAAAATGATCGTAACATTTTATGTTTATTACAATTATATCATTCGGCTAAACATAAGAGGTCAGGAGTTCTGAACTTATTGATACTGGTTATGCTTCTTGACCTATTATTTATTAAGTCAAAGCATTTTTCTCTAAATATATTCGCAACTGCTTTTTAATGTACCTTTTTCCAGAGCCGCTTTTTAAAAAGGGAGGTTTTATATTTAACTCCTGCAAGAAATCAAAGACTGACACGTAAAATTCGCTTCACCCGTTATTAAAAATTTTACAGGTTCGCTCATCACGTGTCAACCCGTGATCCTGTACACAGGATTTTACGGGCTGGCTACCCGGGGAGGACTCGAACCTCCAATGAGAGAACCAAAATCTCTAGTGTTACCATTACACTACCGGGTAACTTAATAGCATAGGAATTTTCATTTTTTTAGACAGGATTTACAGGATCATTAGGATAAAAATTCTTCAATTATCATTTCTTAAATCTTGTATATCCTGTCAAAAATCCACCTGCAATTACAACGTTTTAACTCTTGAGCACCCCACCCTTATCAGCTGATGTTACACATTTAGCATATCTAACAAGAAATCTATTCATTGTATTTAAAGGAGGTGGTGACCATTTTGCACGACGACTATCGAGCACAGATTCTGTCAATACAGCATATAATTTACGTTTTGGAATGTCAATGACTATCTCATCATTATCTTCTATGAGGGCTATTGGTCCACCTACCATTGCTTCTGGAGAGACGTGTCCGATACAAGGACCTCTTGTACCGCCTGAAAAACGTCCATCTGTCATTAAGGCAACGGAATTATCCATACCCATCCCAACAAGCGCTGCGGTGGGTGACAACATCTCTCTCATTCCCGGACCTCCGCGAGGGCCTTCATATTTGATAATAACTACTGAACCATGAGGAATCTTTTTATTCATTATTGCTTGCATTGCTTCCTCTTCACTTTCAAATACCTTTGCAGGACCTTTAAAAACCATCATATCATTGGATAATGCGCTTTGTTTAATTACGGCGCCATCGGGCGCTATATTTCCATGAAGTACTGCAATACCACCTTCTTCATTAAAGGCATTCTGTTTTGTTCTAATAATATCATCATCATAGACCTCTGCCTGTTTTGCAATCTCCTTTATATTAAACCCGCTAACGGTTATACAATCATTCAAATCTTCAACAAGCCTCTTCATTACTGCCGGAATGCCACCTGCATAGAAGAGGTCTTCCATAAAGTGCTCACCACCAGGTCTTAGGTTTGTTATTTGGGGTATATTCTTGCTGATTTTATCAAAGAGGTCTAACTCTATATCGATACCTGCTTCATTAGCTATTGCAGGGATATGCAGACAAGTATTTGTTGAGCCTCCAAGAGCCATATCAATTAAGATTGCATTTTCAAAGGCTTTTCGTGTCATAATCTTTCTACAGCTTATGTCTTTTTTTGATAATTCAACTATTCTCTTTCCACTGTTATAAGCGATTCTATCTTTTTCTGCGGAAATTGCTAAGGCTGCAGCACATTCCGGTAACGACATCCCAAGCGCTTCAGTTACACAGGCCATTGTATTTGCCGTATATAATCCCTGACAAGATCCAGGACCTGGGCAAGCTTCCTTTTCAAGGGATTCTAATTCTTCCTCGTCAATTTCACCTTTTTGCTTTCTACCAACGGCCTCAAAGGTATCACGAACCAAAGAAAGTCGCTGCATCTTGCGACGTCCGGAAATCATAGGTCCAGCCGTTACTGCGATAGCAGGAATATCTATTCTTGCAGCACCCATAAGCATCCCAGGAGTAATCTTATCGCAATTAGTTAACAATACCAATCCGTCAAGGCAATGCGCATTTGTGACACACTCTATTAAATCAGCGATTAATTCCCTTGAGGCAAGGGAGTAACTCATCCCCTTATGCCCCATGGCAATGCCATCGCATATACCAGGCACACCAAAAATAAAACTAACACCTCCTGCCGCATATATACCTTTTTCTATTTCCCTTTCTAAACGTCTCATGTGGATATGCCCTGGAATCAAGTCTGTAAAACTACTGGCAATACCTATAAAAGGCTTTCCCATGTCTTCCTTGGTCAGTCCAGTTGCATAAAGCAATGCCCTTGCAGGTGCTCTTTCTATCCCACACGTAATAGTATCGCTACGCAAGTTAACTTCCTTTATTATAGTTTATGCAGTTTTATCGATTACTTGTTCTACTTCCCAATACTTTATCGTACCTTCATCAGGAAAATTTTTCATTCTATTTTCTCCAACAGCCCCGATAAGCTACTGCCACCTGATGAGTATGATAGCAAAAATGCTGTAGAAAGGAAGCAGAAAAAATGTTGAAAGGAGTTTATCTCTTCACAGCGGGGTGTCTTATAGGTGTTAGGCACGATGCTTTTTGTTTATACTTCCAATATACCCTCATCAAAGTCTATTTTTAATTTAAGTCCCCTGTATCAAGAGCCACCTTTATCTTTTGCTTGGAACTACCTTGACCTTCTAATAAGATAGTCAGTATAATTACTGGTGCTTTTGTATTAAATCTAAATTTTGACATAAAATGCAACTGCATAACCTTTTAGGGGAATCTTTCCTGTATAGAAATGGTAGGTATATTTACCTTTTGCTTTTCTCATTGCAGCATAGGTATCATCTCTATTTTTGGAATGGGCTATTACCTTTAGTTCTGTAGGTTCTCCTAATTCATCCTCTTTCAATACCTCAGCTAATACCCATTCATCTCTATATTTTTTCTCTATCTCTTTCACTTTCATTTCTACACCTCCTGATTAGTATGATAGCAAAAATGCTGTAGAAAGGAAGCAGAAAAATGTTGAAAAGTGTGAGTAATTGATGATTGATGGCAATTAATAGAACGATTATTTATTAGCCTAAAATGTTATATTGCAAGACCTGGCCCTTTGTTTACTTGTGTTTCTCCATTCATAATACATCGACTGGCTAATACCGTATTTGCGACATATCTCTGCTATTGTCTCCTTTTCTTTTATGCCTTCTAAAACTACTTCTAATTTATTCCTAGATGTCCATTTTCTTCTTTTCTCTTTCTTTGCACCCGATATACTGACCTCCTTTCGAATTTTGTAAGTGCTGTATCTCTACGAGATACAGCATAACATCTCCGTTAATCAACTGTCTACTATTTACTGGGGGTCAGTATATTTCTTCTGTTGTTCGGTGCTTTGATTTGCATTTTTGTTCTTTTTTTGCCACCATGCCATATTACGTCCTCCTTTATCCCGTCATCCTGTCAAATGTCGTTTCTTAATTAAACGCTAGAAATCTATCACTCTTTTACCATACATGCCAGATCATATTGAAAGTAAAACAGATTTTTCTGTATCTACGATCCTATGAAATAAGGTATTATGATTTGAGAACGACTATATATGGTAAGAAAGTTCATGTAACCACGTTCCTGTAAACAAAAACTTAATTTATGAAAGCATATCCATCAACTGATGGTTTTATGTTTGTAAGATATGACAATGAGTCTTGATTATGAAACTAAGCAAGACTATAGTAGATTGTGGAAATTCTGTTATTTATAGTATTAGGATAAATATTAAAATCAAGAGAAAAAAAAGGAATGATGTTACATCTTGACAGGCTGTCCGAGAACTGTCATTCCGGACTTGATCCGGAATCTAATACTTCTGTAAGTACTGACAATTAAAGATTCTGAAATAAATTCAGAATGACAAAAAATGGTTTATTGCTTATTCTCGGACAACCTGTTGAATAGTGAATATACAGAAGTGTCGGCGTTAGATCTTTATTGTTGACGATAATCTAAGGACGGTGCCCAGATATTATTGGTTTTAGTACGTAAATGGTCATTTCGTTATTGGTCGATTGGCTAAGGAAAATGGGGTCATATAACCGGGCGAGAACAAAACCTTTAATTCTTTTGCAATCTGGACGACTAAAAAAATTATATCTTCATGTGTTTTGATCGTTTTCCTACGTTGTGCAACGATTGTCCTCACAATGGCGGCAAAAGCACACCAAAATGTTTCAGATGTCTCTAGCTTATGATTTGTCCATTCCAGAGTTCTTTAAGAAAATCAATAACAGAAAAGATTTGAATGTCATCAACTAAAGCCGTTCGATCTCCCCGATAAACCCCCAGGCATTTGACAGGGCGTGGTCTCAGTTCTTTTTGAACTCTTTTAAGTCCAAGAGATCATAGGTAGGGACATTGGGTAAATTTTGTTGTATCCAGCTCGATTTCCCCGTTCCTCGATGACCAAGGAGGAGAACAGAATTTTTGGTTGCTCTTAGTAATCTTGAGTATATAGTTTCTATTTTTATCATAAAAAATGGAAACTATCAAAAAAATTATGAAATTAAAGTAATTGCTCAATATCAAGTGGAATTTCATGCTGTTTGGTGAGAGTATCAACCCTGCTTTCGCCTGCCCGACTGCGTCGTTCGGGCGGGCAGGGATTCCAAAGGTTTGCGCTGGAATCCCGCCATGGCGGACGAGGACGCTTCCGAGAGGAAGGATACTTAACTCCACCTGATATTGAACAATTACATATTTACCTTGATTTGATTATCCTCATAGGTAAAATACAAAATTAGATTTATGGAAACTAACGTAATCAGAAGGAAATATTTAAGTTTTTTTGAGAATAAAGGCCATACTATATTTCCGAGTGATTCACTTGTCCCTAAAGATGATCCAACACTTTTGTTTACTGGCGCCGGGATGAACCAATTTAAAGATATGTTCTTAGGAAAGGGAGAGTTGGATGTTAAAAGGACTACAACATGTCAGAAGTGCCTTAGAACGGGTGATATAGAAAATGTAGGTAAGACCCCTAAACATCATACTTTCTTTGAGATGTTAGGAAACTTTTCTTTTGGAGATTATTTTAAATTGGAAGCAATAGAACTGGCCTGGGAATTTATGCTTAATGAAATGAAACTCCCAAAGGAGAGATTATCAATAAGTGTTTTTTTGGATGATGAAGAATCGTATGAGATATGGTTGAATAAAATTGGCGTTCCTGAAGACAAGATATACAGATTTGGTGAAAACGAAAATTTTTGGCCTGCTAATGCCCCTTCTGAAGGACCAAACGGCCCTTGTGGACCATGTTCTGAAATCTATTACGACCGTGGGCAAGAAATTGGATGTGGAAGGAAAGAATGTGCTCCTGATTGTGATTGTGACCGTTTTGTTGAGGTATGGAACCTTGTTTTCACACAGTTTGACAGAAGAGATGGTGGAATTCTTGAACCATTACCAAACAAGAATGTGGATACAGGAATGGGTTTAGAAAGGATGGCCAGTGTTATGCAAGGCGTTAGCACAAACTTTGAGATCGATATTTTTAAGCCTATAATTCAGGGTATCGCTGAGATTGCGGAGGTTGAATATGACGGTCAAACAGAAAATGGCAAATTAATGAATCGAATTGCTGACCATATAAGGGCGATCGTTTTTTGCATTTCAGATGGTGTTCTTCCAAGTAATGAAGGGAGGGGCTACGTCGAAAGAAGACTTTTAAGAAGGGCTGTTCGTGATGGTTTAAATTTGGGGAAAAAGGATTGTTTTCTTTACAAACTTGTTCCCATTATATCCGAAATAATGAACGAACCATATCCTGAAATAAGACAACGTAGAGAAAACATTGCAAGAATCATAAAGAATGAAGAGGAAAGATTTCACGAGACCTTACTTTTGGGAAGTAGACGACTGGAAGAACTTATGGAGAATCTTCACAATAGTGGACAAAAAGTTTTAAGAGGTTCAGATGCTTTTCAACTGTATGATACCTTTGGCTTTCCGCTAGATATGACTGAATCAATCTTAAAAGAGAATAACCTGCTTATTGATAAAAAAGGTTTTGAAGAAGAAATGCATATGCAACGCGAACGAGCAAAAGTGTCTTCGCAAATGAAAGGGAGTATATTTGATGAAGGTCCGTTAAGTATAATAAAAGAAAAAACAAAAGAAACGATTTTTCTTGGTTATGAAAAAGATGAAACCGAAAGTAAAGTAATTGGTCTGATCATAAATGAGCAATTGACTGATTCTGCTGAAGCCGGCCAAGAAATTCATATAGTGCTAGATCAAACCCCTTTTTATGCAGAGGCCGGAGGTCAAGTTGGTGACACTGGTATAGTTCAAACAAAGCATGCAAAAGTTGAAATTTACGATACTAAGATATGGAATAATATCATAGTGCATATTGGTAAGGTAGTTGAGGGTAAGATTAGAACAAATGAGAATGTAACTTCGATGATTGATGTAAAACGAAGAGTAGCCATCAGACGTAATCATTCAGTGACACATTTACTTCATTACATTTTAAGACGCGTAATAGGACAACATGCGGAACAATCTGGCTCTCTTGTGGCTCCTGATAGACTACGTTTTGACTTTCACCATTTTACTAGTATTAAAAAAGATGAAATTGCAAGAATAGAAGAGCTTATAAATGAAAAGATCATGGAAAATGTTCCTGTTATCACAAAAGAGATGACATTCGATAAAGCTAAAGAAACAGGCGCTACGGCATTATTTGGTGAAAAATATGATGAAAATGTTAGAGTGGTAAATATTGGAGATTATAGCCAGGAACTTTGTGGAGGCACACACGTAAACTATACTGGTGAAATAGGCTTATTTAAGATTGTGAACGAATCATCGATAGCAGCAGGGATACGCAGGATAGAAGCTGTAACAGGGAAGGAAGCGCTTGCAAGGATAAAGCACAAAGAGGAAATACTAGAAAGATTATGTAGTATTCTCGATATTCAAGAAGAATCAGCTATCCAACGTACTGAAGAAATGATACAACAAATAAAAGATTTAAGAAAAGATGTACAGAAGGTAAAACAAGAAAGTGTACAAAGATATTCTTCTAGTCTCATTGCTAATGCAAAGGAAATATCAGGTGTAAAGATTGTGACAGAAGTAATAGAAGGTGTAGGAGTAGAAGATCTAAGGAAAACGGCAGACTCATTAAAGAAGATTCTAAGCTCTGTGGCAATAATATTAGGAACTACTGAGAACGGAAGGGTAATATTGATAGCCTCGTTGAGTAACGATTTAGTGAAAAAAGGACTTCATGCTGGCAATATAGCCAAGGATATTGCAAAAATTGTTGGTGGTGGTGGTGGTGGACGTGCAGATATGGCTCAAGCTGGTGGTCAATTTCCGAATAAGATTAATGAAGCCATTGACTTAGCATTCAAAATAATACGGGAAAAAATAGAACATCTATTTTCAGATTAAACCTTCATGCCACTTAGTGGCACCCTGTCTGCCGACAGGCAGGCACGAAATATGAAACCGGACTTCGGCAATTCAGTTTCTTTTGAATTGTCCTAAGCAATATTTACCTCTCACTTTTGGGAGGTTTCCAGGGAATTGTATCTCGTATATTGAAGTATTTTACCTTGTAAGACTTGTTTATTATGTTGCTTAAGTTAAATTTACTTTTGATGGTATATACCATTTTGCGAAGCAAAATGCCATAAATCGGCGACCAACGGAAGCTGATTTACCTATGATGTTTTTACTTGACAAAAATAAGGTGCGATTATAAAATGTGACAATTATTAATTTAAGGGATCTCTTATAAGTTTTTAAACTTTAAGGAGATAGATAAAAAAGGGAAGGACAAGAAAGTAACGGGAGGCTTGGTAATTAAGATGTAGTGCCTTATACTTTCCCTTTCTTTCTTCTTCTTCCCTTTATTTATTTTAATTTTAATTTAAGAGTGTTATAATGGCGCTTCCAAAAAGAAGGCATTCCAGTTCAAGGACAGGTAAGAGGCGTTCGCATGATGCTTTGAATCCTCCGAATATTCCAGGTTTTGCGTTAGCTAAAAAGACATCCGGCAGTAGGTCAAAGAGGTTTATTTGCCCACATTGTAAGCAAATAAAAAGGCCACATACAATTTGTCATAATTGTGGCTACTACCATGATCGACAGGTAATTGCTGTAGAGAGATCATAAATTATGCGTATTACAGTTGATGCTATGGGTGGTGATGCTGCTCCTTTTGAAATCGTAAAAGGCGCTGTGAATGCTGCTCGTAAGTTTTCCGACCACAAGATAATATTAGTAGGTGATCAGAAGCAAATTTATAAAGAATTAGATGTAAATGGCGCTATTCCTGATAATATTTCCGTTGTTCACACTTCACAAGTAGTAGGTATGGATGAGTCTGCGACGGTTGCCTTGCGAAAAAAAGTCGACTCATCAATTACTAAAAGTGTTAAACTAGTAGAAGAAAAAGAGGCGGATGCTATAGTAAGCGCAGGAAACACAGGTGCAACAGTTGCTGCAGCAACCCGATTTCTTCGTACATTAGAAGGTGTTAAACGTCCGGGAATAGCTGTAGCTATACCAACCATTCACGGTGTATGTCTGGTAATAGATGCGGGAGCAAATATAAAATGTAAACCTGAACATTTGTTGCAATGTGGGATTATGGCCTCGGTATTTTGTAAGTACATATTAAATATTGAAAAACCGAAAGTTGGACTTTTAAATATTGGCGAGGAAGATATTAAGGGTAATGACTTAGTAAAAGAAGCTTTTCCGCTTCTTTCAAGCTCTCCGTTAAATTTTGTTGGAAACGCAGAAGGGCGTGACGTTTTTGATGGTAAGTTTGATATAGTCGTATGCGAAGGCTTTATTGGCAATGTTTTGCTTAAGTTTGCTGAAGGACTTTCTATAAGCCTTTTATCTGCTTTTGCCTCGGAAGCAAGGAAAAATAGTTTGACAAGATTAGGGGCATGGCTTTGCAAACCTATTTTCAAGCAGCTATATAGTAGAAGCGATTACTCTGAGTACGGTGGAGTCCCGCTCCTTGGAATTGATGGTATATGCATAATTGCACACGGCAGGTCGGATTCAAAGGCGATTCAAAATGCAGTAAGAGAAGCAATACAGTTTAGGAAATATGAAGTAAACAAACATATTGTTTCTGGACTCGAGAGAGTTAACTCGTCTCTCATGACTGCTATTTAAACAGACAACTTTCCTAATTTAGATTAGGATAATTAATGGAAAAAGGATACAGAGCATCAATTACGGGGGTAGGATCTTTTTTGCCCGAGAAAATACTCACCAATGATGATCTGGTGAAGATGCTTAATACGACTGATGAATGGATCACCAAGCGGACGGGAATTAAAGAAAGACGTATTGTAGAAAATGGGGCAGCCACTTCGGACTTAGCGATAGAAGCATCTTTACGTGCGCTTGATGATGCAAAAGTATTACCTTCCGAAGTCGATCTCATTATAACTTCTACCATTACACCCGATTGTTTATTTCCTTCTACTTCTTGTTTTATACAAGAAAAGATAGGTGCGAGTAATGCAGGTGCCTTTGACATATTAGCTGCTTGTGCCGGATTTGTTTATGCATTGTCCATAGCTGAAAATTTCGTTATTTCAGGAGCCATGAATACTGTTTTAGTTGTGGGCTCAGAATGTTTGTCGAAGATAACCGATTATACTGACAGGTCTACTTGTATTCTTTTTGGTGATGGAGCTGGCGCTGCAGTCGTTCAACGAAGTAATGGTAAACGAGAAATAATTACAACTCATTTGGGTTCAGACGGAAGCCAAGCAGATTTATTAATGCTTCCGGCAGGTGGCTCTAAATTACCTGCATCACATAAAACTATTGAAAGTCGTTCACATTATATTCAACTAAAAGGAAAAGAAATATTTAAGCTTGCAGTTAATAATATGGTTGACGTAATCAGGAAGACTGTTTCTGAAAATAATATGAAGATTGAAGATATTGATCTGATTATTCCTCATCAAAGTAATGTTAGAATCATAGAAGCAGCGATGGAAAAACTTAAACAACCAAAAGAAAAGGCATTTATTAATATTGACAGGTATGGTAATACATCCTCAGCCTCTATTCCTATAGCAATTGATGAAATAGATAAGGGGAAAGTGTTAAAACCCGGAGATACTGTACTTTTGGTTGCATTTGGAGGGGGCTTAACGTGGAGTTCCTCTATCGTTAAGTGGTAAAATGGCAAAAACAGCTTTTTTATTTGCAGGTCAGGGCGCTCAATACATTGGAATGGGTAAAGACATTTACTCACAATCCAAAGAGGCTAGGGAAGTATATAAAAAAGCCGACTATGTGTTGGGTTTTAAACTTTCAGATATATGTTTTAATGGTAAACAAGAAGAACTTAACAAAACCTCTATTTGCCAACCAGCAGTTATGGTTACAAGCATGGCAATCTTGAAGGCGTTTAAAGAACGTAATAATGGAAACATTTCATGTCATGTTACAGCTGGATTAAGTTTGGGAGAATATACTGCGCTTGTCTTTGCAAATTCTATATCATTCGAAGATGCTTTACGTCTCGTTTATAAGCGTGGACAGTTTATGCAGGAAGCATGCGATAAGGAAAAAGGAACTATGGCGTCAGTAATAGGATTGGGGGAATCACAGGTTGAAGAGATATGTAAAGAAGCTAAAAAGTATGGAGAAGTTTGTGCGGCAAATTATAATTCACCGAAACAAATAGTTGTCTCAGGGACAGAAGAAGCCGTTAAAGAAGCAATGAATCTTGCCAGGGAAAAAGGTGCAAGAGCCGTAATACCATTAAAGGTTAATGGTGCATTCCATTCCTCTTTGATGAGTTCGGCAAGTAGTAAACTTTCAAAAGAAATCGAAAACACAAAGGTTTCAAAATCCGAAATACCTGTTATGGCAAATGTATATGCAAAATGTGTAAATGAACCTGGTGAAATAAAGTATTCTCTTATTAAACAGCTTGACAGTCCTGTAAAATGGAGCCATTCTATGCAAAATCTTATAGATGATGGTACAGAAGAATTTTATGAATTTGGTCCTGGGAAAGTTCTTACTGGTCTATTAAAAAAAATAGATCCTACAAAAAAAATTAGAAACATTAATGATTATAATTCTTTAGTAGAAAATTGAAAAAACTGAATTTTGCCTTAAGGAGGAAAGTCCTTGTCCACAGAAGAACTATCAATTGAAGAAAAAATAAAAGAAATAATTACTAAGCAGATGGGTGTAAATAAGGAACAAGTTACACCTGAAACATCGTTCATAAACGATTTGGGCGCGGATTCACTTGACACGGTGGAACTAGTTATGGAGTTGGAAGATGCATTTGACATAAATATTCCCGATGAAGATGCAGAGAAAATTCAAACTGTAGGGCATGCAATAAAATATATCAAGGAGCATAAATAAGAATAATGGGGCGTAGGGTAGTAGTTACAGGTATTGGTGCAATAACCCCGATAGGTCAGGAGAAGGATCAACTTTGGACATCATTATGTAATGGAAAAAGTGGGATTTCTAACATAACGGCTTTTGACACAACAGGCCAAGATGTTCTTATTGCAGGAGAGGTGTCAGATTTTGAACCAAGTAGATGGTTCGATAAGAAGGAAGAAAGAAGGTTAGACAGATTTACTCAGTTTGCTGTAGCCTCAGCATCTCTTGCCATTGAAGATTCCGGGATTAATCTTGATAAGATAGATCGGTATAAGGCAGGCGTAATTATCGGTACCGGTATTGGTGGTATTATTGAGATTGAGGCACAACATAAGATTTTACTCGAAAGAGGTCCCTCGAGAGTTTCTCCATTTATGATTACTAAATTAATGGCTAATGCCGCACCGGGGTGCATAGCCATTAAATTTGGTCTTCACGCCGCAAACTTTTCTGTTATCACTGCGTGTGCATCTGGTGCGCATGCTATTGTAGAAGCCTTCCGGATTGTTCAGAGAGGTGAAGCCGATGTAATGATTGCAGGAGGTACTGAAGCAACGGTAACGCCGCTCTGTGTAAGTGCATTTAACAATATGAAAGCCTTGTCCACAAGAAATGATGAACCTCAGAAAGCCAGCAGGCCTTTTGATAGAGATAGAAATGGATTTGTCATATCGGAAGGTTCCGGTATTATAATCTTAGAGGAAATGGATAATGCAAAAAAGAGAGGCGCAAACATTTATGCAGAGATGCTTGGATTTGCTATGAGTGATGATGCGCATCATATCACTGCTCCGCATCCTGAAGGTGAAGGTGCATGTATTGCCATGAAAAATGCATTAAGAGATTCTAAATTGAATCCAGAACAAATATCTTATATTAATGCGCATGCAACGTCTACACCATTAGGAGATGAAGTTGAGGTTGATGCTATCAAGAGAGTTTTTGATAGTCATGCCAGAAATTTATCAGTTAGTTCAACAAAATCTATGTTGGGTCACCAGTTGGGGGCATCAGGTGGTGTTGAAACATTAATATGTGCATTGATAGTAGATAAGAATGTTGTACCACCCACAATAAATTATGAAACGCCAGATCCAAAATGCAATGGTGTAGATTTTTTACCAAATGAAGCAAGAGAAAAAAAGATAGAAAATGTAATGTCCAATTCTTTTGGTTTTGGCGGGCACAATGTTAGCATCGTATTGGGAAAGGTTCGTTGATACCTGTTATCTGAAGTAATTGCATTAAAAAACTATCGTACAAAGTCGTATTTGCCATTATGAACTATAATGTGTTTTTTCCAATGTTTGTCATCTGTATCAAGATAGTCTAACCGATAGTGCACACCTCTCGATTCACATCTCCTGGAAGCTGAGCTCGAAATTAAGATTGATACTATAAGCATATTTTGTACTTCCCAGCCAAGTGGTGATGAAAATTCGTTACTGATTATATACTTTGACCAATGTTTAATGTTTTCGATTGCTTCCTTAAGGCACTTGCCATCTCTTTCAATGCCAACACTTCTCCACATTAAGCTTTTTAAAGAGTTCTTTACGTCTTCTAAATCCAGTTCGCTATACAAATGGCTCTTAGCAGTTTCTTTAAAGGAGCGTGGGGACAAGTCCTTTTTCTTTTTTCCTGATTCCTTACCGGCCATGTTGCCAGCTCTATAACCAAATACCAGACCTTCAAGTAATGAATTGCTGCCTAAACGGTTTGCTCCGTGTAATCCTGTACAAGACACTTCTCCGCATGCATAGAGATTTTTCACGCTTGTTCTTCCATTTTTATCTACTTTAATGCCGCCAATCATGTAATGGGCGCTTGGGTGTACGGGGATTAATTGTTTTGTTATATCAATACCAAAAGATGCGCATGATTTCTTAATCTTGGGAAACCTGTTACTGAGTTTTTCTTTTGAAATGTGTCTTACATCCAGATATACATGTGTATAATCAGTCTTGTGTATCTCACGTAAGATGCTCCTGCTGACTATATCTCTTGGTGCCAGTTCTGCATTAGGATGATACTTTGGCATGAACATCTCACCGTATTTATTCTTTAATATTCCCCCTTCACCACGGACCGTTTCAGAGATTAAGATTCGTTCAGCGCCAGCTACATATAATGTTGTTGGGTGAAATTGTACGAATTCAAGATCCTGAAGTTTTACCCCAGCTCGATAAGCCATTGCAATTCCATCTCCGGTTGCTATTTCAGGATTTGTTGTTTCTCTATAAACTTGGCCACAACCTCCTGAAGCCAAAATAGTTCGTTTGGCCCATATCAATATTTTTCCTTCGCAACTGCGCCATGCTATAATGCCGTTGCATGTATTATTACTTACCAGCAAATCAAGAGCAAAGGTATGTTCAAAAACCCTGATATGAGAATGATTTTTAACCGTACTTATAAGGGTTTCTTCAATTTCTTTACCTGTAGAATCACCTCTAGCCCGCAATATTCTTGGATGACTATGCCCACCCTCCTTAGTGAAGACTAATTTTCCGTTTTCCTTATCAAAAATTTGCGCCCCAGCTTATTAGTTCTCTTATACGTTTTGGACCCTCTCTGATTACGCTACTAACTACCACATCATCACAAATGCCTTTACCTGTATTGAGAGTGTCGCTTATGTGTTTTTTAAAGCTATCATCAGGACATAATTTTGCAGCAATTCCTCCTTGTGCGTGAGCAGTACTGTTTTCATTTATCTTAGCCTTTGTTACTATTAGGACAGAACCACCTTTAACCGCTTGAATAGCAGAAGTTAAGCCTGCTATACCACTGCCCACTACAAGTGTATCAGTAAAAGCATGTTGAAGCGTTCTGCTATCAAATGATACCAGATATTTCTTAAATATGTTTTTCCTTGTCATTGATAAAAAATATTGTTAAAGTATTGTCAAAATTAAACCTTTATTAAATTCTATATTTACAAAATAATAATGTCAAAAAATAAATATAAGTATTTTATGTTCTTCAATATTTTTATGACCCAATTTAACATTTAAGTCATGATTGAAGTGGATTTATACTGAGCACGGCGTCTTATACCCTTCATAAAGATTATTTCCACTATGACAGTAAAAAATAAAGCTAGTGCTGAATACAAAATGTTCACACCTGTTTCTTTTTTTTCTAAAAAGAGATAATACCAAGAAGAGATTGCCATCATATTCTCTGTTTCACCATTGTTCCCATCCCACACTAAAAAAGAGATTGGTATAAATTTATTAACTTCAATCTGGATATCGTCCTTTTTGTCTGATGTAGTTAAATTACGCTTAATTAATAATTTGTATTGACCTTGTTCGTATACAGCTTTTCCTTCAATGTCTTTACTTTCTTCTGATTGGTCTTTTTTCTTTTTAATTCCCCATGCATTGAGTTCTTTGAATACATTAGGATCAGATTCCCAAAGCCATAAATTAACGAAAGATGATAAATCACCCATCATAAAAAATGGTCTTGGGCTTACTGGTGATTCTGGTATTTTAACTGGAAATTGAATAGCTAAAGAATCTGCATAAACGGCTTCTCCATCTTTGGTTGTACCATGTTTGCTTTGAGTGTTATCATCCCATTCAATAAGGAATACGATTTCATTGTTATTATATATTGATTTTACATAGATTTCATCTACGGATGGTGTATACATCCTGGGTTCTTCTAATATCTGTCCGAAGAGTGGGAATTCCACTGCCTCGGTTGAATTCCATAGTGGATCGTTTACGTCTTTGGGGAGATTATCTGATATAAATTTTGACTTTAGTACTGTTGTCCTCTGCGGGCGTTTCTTAGGTCCTAAGGATTTTACATAATTTGTCAGATCCCATAGTTCCTTTTTTGTGTTCCCTCTAATGAAGGCTGGCATTGGTGTTCCCGCAGTTCCAGTAATTATTGCTCTATAGATATCTCTTTCAGAACTTCCTATTTTGAATTTCCAAGGTTTGGTAAGGTTTGTGGGTTTGATAGGGAATTCCCATTCATCTAATAGTTCTGGAGCTGAAGGACCATCACCCCTTCCACCTTCTCCATGGCACTTCCAGCATTCTAATTTTTTCATATAAATTTGTCTGCCCCTTTCTATACTTTCCTCAGTAGCTGGTTGAGGGACGTCTATTTCTACTATTTTAGAAACTTTCTTTATTTCCTTATACCAGTCAAATCTCTCAGCAAATTTTTTGATATAGTGTACTACCTGCCAGATTTCCTTTTTACTCAGAGATGACCAACCCGGCATAGAAGTATCAGGTATACCATTTGAAATAACATTAAAAATATCTTGATCAGTTGGCAACTCACCAACCTCAGTAGAAATAATCTTATAGCGCGCACGTGTAAGATCGCGAGGTGGAGGGTCTAGAAAAGGTGCTGCGGGACCTTCACCATCTCCATCAATACCATGACAGTATTGACACTTTTTCATATAGATTGTTTTTCCAGCTTTTATGTTTTCTTCTGTTTCTCTTATCGTAAGTTCTTCTTGTGCATAAAGATAAAAGAATTCACTTTGAAGGCTAAGTGTGAGTAAAATGACTATTCCACTAATGATAAAATATAGACATAAATAGTTTTTTTTAATAAACATAGGTTTTAATTTGATTATAGATTGCTGCATCATGTATTCATTTTGGTTTTTTGTCCCATCTTCTCGGTTCAACACCAGCTGCCTCATAAATGTAAATAATAACCTTCCAGATTTGCTTTTCAGTTAAAACATTCTCCCAAGCAGGCATTGCAGAGTTCCACGGGGTTCCTTCATCGGGTAAACCTTGACCACCTTTACTTACCCTCCAAAAGACATAGGATTCCTGCAATTGTGCAATAGTTCCGTGGTCAAGAAAATTGGCTGGCTTTGGGTCAATGGCTTCAGCAAAGTGACCGTTTCCGTCAAGGTTATCCCCATGACAAAAAAAACAGTTTTCAAAATAGATAACGGCTCCTTCTTCCACGTATTTATCGAAATTTGCCGTATCTGATCTTAAAGGATTTTTCAGCCCCTCGATACGAATAGGCTTCTCATTGAATCGTATTTGTAATGGTGGGGCTGGATGGATAGAGCGAAGTTCTGCTGGAGCTTTTGCATCGACTGCCATATTTAAATAAGTAAATACCGCTGCAAAAATGGGTAAAAAGGCGAAAATGAGCTGTCTGATTTCTCTATTACTTTCCTCTATTAGTTTGTTCTCATTCACTACTAATAATGATTTTAGCGGCTTGAGGAAATCTTGAAGTAATTGAGAATCAGATATGACATAAATAAAGATAGCGAAAATAACAATCATCATGTAAAAAGATAGAAGAGATGAAGGTATCTGTGGACGTATTGTAAATTTAAAGACTAAAAAGACAATAACGACCAATAAGATCATTTGTATAAACTTTGGTATTCTCATTTGATTAATTTTTTACCTTTAAAGCTTTGCAAATATGCAATGAGATCATTAAATTCCTTAATTGTTAATTCTTCTTCATATTCTGGCATAGCGAGATCGTATCCTTCGACAGTTTTTGCAGAAGGATCTATGATAGATTCCTTAATAAACTCAATGTCTGCCCGGTCTCCAATATCAAATAAGTTTGGAGCAAGTTCTGCCCCCTCTTCTGCTACTATTTTGTGACAAACCGCGCAGCCTTTGTCTTCAAAAACGAGTTTTCCAGCAGATATGTTGCCTCTTGTAAGAATAATTTCTTTTGCTGTTACTGGTGCAAAAGCTCCTACAGGAATATCGGTTGGGGTTATGGTAACCACACCTCCTAAGCTTTGTAAATAGGCGACAACGGCAAGAAGTTCACCGTGGTTGAGAGACACAGGTGGTTTGTTTGCGAGAGGCATGATGGGTTCAAAACCTTTTACAAGATACGCCATTGGCTGAATTAGTGATTCCATAAGATAATCTTTTGAGGATATACCAGTTTCACGAGTTTCTGCAGTTAAGCCTATATCTTCTAAATTTGGTCCGCGCCCTCCTGCTTCCAGGTGACATACATAACAGTTTCCTTTGCCCTGGAAGATATCTTTTCCTATACGAACAATTTTTTCCTGTGTAAGTTCCTGTTCCAGAACAACTACGTCTTCTGGTACTCTGGATTCTATTTGTGGTATTTTGTTTGAGTATAGAGTGAGAAAGCCAATAAGTGCTGCGGAAAAAAGCATTCCCTTAAGCAGGACGGTTTTTGGGTTTTGACCTTTAGGTTTTTTTTGTGTATACGTTTTTTCATGGTTGTTTTTATTCTTTTCTCCAAGACTGGAAATCCAGAAAATAAATAGAATAAAAGCAATAAATAATATGGTGATTATGGATACCAGGTTTGCAGTATAACCTAGCGCTGGAGTATATGCATGAGAAGAGGTGTCTTTTAAAATACCATAAACATGCCAATGTTGACGCATGGCCGATCTGGCAAAACCCATGAGCCCCATAAGCCATACATAGGTTACGCCTATGCTGAGCAGGGCGTATTGTGATCTGGATGGAATCTCACCCCATCTGATACGTCCAATAATCTTTGCATTACGGAATAAAAAGAGATCTATAACAGCAACTAAAATAATGCAAAGAAGAACGGATGAAACCTGAAAAATAGAAAAACCAACCCTTGTAATGGCTTCTACAAAATAACCGTAGACACCATAAAATATCACTACCCCACATGCAGCAAAAATTATCAGCTTTTGAATTTTGCTTCCTCTACTAGACCAATTTACTGTTGATATCTTGTTTCCTCGACGGTAGATGATAAAACTTATAAAAGTAGCCATAATCATCATGTTAACGGCAGTATTTTTAGCAGACATAAGTCCAAGCACACCCACGACGGGATGATGACTACCTCCCATACGGTGTGTCTCTTCATGTGTTGCGACAAGAGTGTGTGGTGTAGCCCAAATCAAAAAACACAAGGTAACAATAAGAACAAGATACTTGATATATTTTTTATATCTTTCTGCACCAGGAATACGTTCCATTCCTATCCAGAAATAACAATTTGTGCCTAGAAAAAGAATACCAATAACCAATGCCTGGATAATCCAGAGCCATGAAAGAAATCCCCCCATGAGAATCACGCCTAATTGTTCGCTAAATGCATAAATTTCTTTTGTTAGCCAATATCCAGCAAATGGGAGTATCATAAAGGCCATGATGGCTATAATATTCCCGGTATATCCCATCCAATCATAGTGTGCCCTTTCGTCATCGGTCCTTGAGATCATAAACTTAAATCCTGCATAAGCAGCAACGATTGCACCTCCAAAACTGATATTACCAATAAAGCGATGAATATTGAGTGGCATCCACGTAAAGTTTGTAATCGCATTCCATGTGTTTAAAAGAATGCCCTGCTCATCAATCCCTGATGGGCTTATCATAAAACTTACCCATGAGTTTGCAGTAAACATTATGGATATACCAAAAATATTAAGAATAATGCCCAGGAAGAGATGTAATAACTTGCGATTGGAAAGTTTATCCCATGTATACCAATAGAGATAAAGGCTGGCAGTTTCACCAAAGAAAAGGAGTGGATAAATCCAAAATGTAGTAGAAAAAATACTTGTCAGATAATTAAATAATCCTGGATAGAGACTTATTAAAAAAAATGTTAATAGGGCCCCGAAGATCGCAGTCGTTGTCAATGCCATTAAAGTCAGTTTTATAAATTCTTTTGCCGTTCTGTCATATTGTGGGTTTTTTGTACAGATGCCAATAAGTTCTACAATTGCAGAAAATATGGGTACGCCCAGTATAAAGGCAGCAAAATTAAGATGAAGTTGTGCTACTATCCATAGAGCAATACGACTGCCTATTGACGGAAACTCACGATAGTTAGTTGTGATGTCGGTGAACGGCTGGGCTAAAGAGGGGGCTGATGAGTGAAATAAAATAATGAGGATACTGGCTACATAGAAAATATAGAAAGGAAATTTATTTTTCATAGGATGAAAAAGCGTTAGAAAACAGAGTAAAAGATTATCTAAAAAAGTAGTGGTATAAACAATAAAAAATTAAGAATAATTTGATACGAATACTATAATACGCGTGATTCTATAGATCATGGAAAAATATCTTTTAAAAATAACGATTTAAGTTATAATTTTAAATCACAACTACTTTACTCATTCCTTGAAAGAAACAATTAATATATAAGGTAATAGAAGTAATTTTTTGGTACTAGCTTCTATTTCATTACTAGAATAGATATATCTCATTTCTATATATAATTTTGTTGTATCTGAATTCAAATATTCACCCAGAATAGGTAATAGCCTTTTATATTTAATTTATGAAAGGGGATTATGATGAAAGAATTTCTTAAAGAAGTTTCAATTTTCTCAGAACTAAATGATCAAGAATTAGATTTATTGGTCAAGGCTGCCCATGAAAAGGTTTATCCTAAAGATAGCTATATTGTACGTAAAGATGATGCTGGTACCTCGCTTTTCCTTATACGTTCAGGAGAAGTAAAGATCGTTCTGGAAAAACCTACTGGAGGTGAGGTGTCTTTATCAACATTGGGTAAAGGAAGTTTCTTTGGAGAAATGTCTCTGTTTGATGGTAGACCTAGGTCTGCCACTGTCGTAGCACAGGAAGATACAACTATTGTGGAGATTAGAAGAGAAGATTTTCTTCAACAGATTACTAAGTCTCCGGAAATTTCGTTAAAGGTTCTGGCAGAAATGGCAGGCAGAATTAGACATACTGATGAAAAGGTCAGAGAGTTTGCTGATAAAGTCTATAGGGAAGCATATACAAGTTTAGAGGAAACATTAAATGCTAAACTAAAATCTGCTGAAACAATTTATCAGAAAACAGAAGATAGAGCTTTCAAGACTATGGATCATGTGGAAAGCAGTCGGAAAACTCTTACGATAGTAGCTTATATAATAATCGGGGTCTTTTCTACAATAGGAGGTGTGTTTGGGTTTTTTGGTTTCACAAAGTACGCACACTTACAAGAAATATATAAAGAAGCCGTAGAAATAGGAAAAAAAATTGAATCTGCAAACAAACTAATAAGTGAAACAGAAGAACAAATTCGTGAGGCCAAGAGCGTTAGAGAAATAATGTTAAATATTCGCAAGGTACGAGAAGACATGAGGTTAGATGAGGAAATAGGGTTAGATGAGAAAATAGATAGAAAAAAAGATGAAGTGGATATAATTACATTGAGAATGGCAGCTATAAATTTTGGGCAATCGAAAACTAGCCTTTTAGAATATTTGAGAAACCAGGATGATTATGAGCCTAAGGTAAAATTAGAGGCATTACAAGCATTTTTAAAGCTGATTGATCGAAGTGGAGAAGAGTTAGAAATTGGAGATAAGCACAATATACTTAAATTGTTAAAGACCGTTTTAACCAATGAAGAAAGTGACTGGCGCATGCGATTAATAGCACGTGATGAGTTTATTAAATTAGGGAAAGGAGATACAGAATTTGCAGAAAATATAAGAAAGGAATTGCATGATATTATCTTGGATAAAGATAGTAAGAATTCTGTAAAATTAGACGTGGCTCGTATTTTAGCAGCTTTGGGAGAAAAAGATGATAAAACAAGAGAGGTTTTAGAACGTACTATAGAAAAAGAAAATATATTTAGCCACATTCCTGCTGCAGTTTCATTGATAGAAATGGGAGATAATGCAGGATTGGATCACATAATTAAGAATCTGCATATGGGAGGTAAATCAGGTTTTTGGGCTGCCATATTCTTTGGACAGCTCCTAATCGAGAAAAAGCCAAATGATCTTAATGTACCAATAGAAGATGTCACCGTGAACAATGTGATTGAACAACTAGAAAATGGATCAAAGAAGAATAGCAAGTTCAATAAGTATATGAAAAACTACGCTGAAAGAATTGCAAAAGAGCTTAGAGGAAAATTGGGTGAAAAATAGTAGTAAAAAGAATGGGTTATAGGAAGTTTTAAGTTGCTTTAATAATTTTGCAAAGCTTCAAAGTCTGACTGAGCAATTTGATGGCTTTTAATATGGTTAATTTTTCAAAATAGTATATTTTTTAAAGCGAGGATAAAACATAATAAAGTTGAAAATGTGCAAGTATAAAGTGCCTGTGTTCAACATAATCATTTTTGCTGGTGGTGGCTTGTGTCACGTTTCTCCAAAATGTCTGGAAGCACAACCTTTACAGTTTGGTTTGGTGACACAGTTACCTCTATACTAACAGGTTTAAATTTTTCATGCCATGTCTTTAGGATATACGTCCCAGAAGGAACGTTATCAATAGTAAATTCACCCTTTCTATTGGTTACTGTAAAATAAGGATTGCCCAGAACAACAATAAATGCGGACATCTCTTGATGTACATTACATCGGAGTGGAATCTCTCCTACTTTATCCAGACGTATTGTCTTAATAACTTCCGGGCCGTAGGTGCCCAGGCTAAGCATTCTATGCGAACCAGGTATTGGGACTGGTGAATAAACATTATGTCGTACAGTATCAGTATTGGGAAAGTCTATTGTTGATCCCTTCAAAACAGGAAGGACATGAGGTATAAACTCCACATTCCATTGATCCATGATAGGTGCTTCGGGGGGTAATCTTCTGTCTTTGGTAAATGCAATGTATCCCCTGGTAACAACATGCTTTCTTTGCACAGGCTTATAATTATTTCCGTTAACATTCTCAATATAGACTACAGTGTTTCCAGAATGTCTTTCTGGTATATCGGAGTGTTCTGTTGTTACCATTACTCTTCCCTCAATAATACCAGGATCTTGTACTAAGCCTTGAGCTTCTTTAGCAACCTGCATGTTTTTATAGGTTGTTTCTACACTCATCTGTTGAATTTTTGACTCTATTGCTTTATAATCATCCGGTGGAAGTAGAAGCATATCCGCTTCGCTTGGAATTTCAGTAAGTTCTTCTGTGCATGTGCTACTTTTCATAAAACAAAAAGAAGTGCCTATTATCAATACTGCTACCATAATCTTCTTAACAATAAATCCTTTTTTAATTCTTTCCATTTTTAAATATTAAGAACTACTTCGACAAGTAGTTGAGATGAAATGTTTGATTTTTTCCAGAATTTCATGACGGACTTTTCTAAATGCCTTCATCATTTCTTCTTCAGTATCTGAGGTGGAAGCAGGATCTTCAATGCTCCAGTGGAGGACTTTGTGTTTTCCAGGCAAAGATGGACAAAGCATTTTGGCGCTATCACAGACGGTAATTATGTAAGAGAATTCCTGACCTAAAAACTCGTTCACGGGTTTAGAATATTGATTTGTAATGTCTATGTCCAATTCCGCCATCGCTTTGATTGCAAGTGTGTGAACAGATGAAGGTCTCAGTCCAGCGCTATAGACTTCAAATTTATCATTTCCATAATGTTTTAACAATCCTTCTGCCATTTGACTGCGGCATGAATTTCCAGTGCATACGAATAATACTCTTGATTTATCTTTCACAATCTTAATTAATCCCCCTTCTCCCCCTTTTCTAAAGGGGGAAAGAGGGGGATTAGTCAATTTATTTATATCCATCTACTTCACTGTTGCATCCACAATTAGCTCACAGATATCCATAATCTTTATTTCCGTACCTAATTCCTTTTTACCGGTTAATGACATCCTCATACATTGTGGACAGGCTGTTATTAATGTATTAGCTCCACTGCATTCTGTTAACGTGATTAGTTTTTTGTTGATTGACTTTCCTAAATCAGGGTTGTGAGGTTCGAGAACACCACCACCACCACAGCAGAACCCCTTGTCTCTGTTATTTTCGAATTCTCTGAAATTTATCCCCGGTATGCTATTTATTGCCTCTCGCGGCGGTTCGTAGACACCCACATTTCTGGCAAGGTCGCAAGGGTCATGATAAATAAATCTACCCTCAACAGCTTTTAAGTTTATTAGGCCCTGCTTTATGAGGGTATTTATATACTCGGTAGAGTGAAGCAACTCTATACCTTCAAGGTTGTAAAACTGTTTCCATGTAAGATAGCAAGAAGGACAATTAAAGACAATCTTCTTTGCTCCTAACCTTTTTATTTCATTTATATTATGTTCTCTAAATTTAAAGGCTAATTCTCTCATACCACCAGCTATTAATGGAAAGCCACAGCACCATTCTCTCTCTCCCAGTACTGCAACGTTTTCACCGGCATTTAAGATAATCCTTAAAAAGGCTTGAGGTACATTTTGTATAGCAGGTGAAAATGATGACATGCAACCTACAAAGTATAAAACTTCTGCCCTTTCTTTTTCGCAGACATTATCAGGAACGTCTTCCATAAAATCAAGCCATAGCGCTCTTTCTTCATTTGGATAGCCAAGTATATTGTATTCTGTTTCGTCCGCATCTCTCATGAGGTTAAGCTTTTCGGGATGTTTATCTCTCAGATATAAGTCTTCTCTCATTTTTTTCATTATACTTACAGTGCCTATGTTTACGGGGCATACGGGATTGCACCTGCCACAGAGAGTGCAATCAAAAACTCCTTTTGAGTATTCTTGGATCAAGGCATCATCAGCGCTATTCTTATTTAAAATACTGTTTTCTTTTTTCAGTATGGTCTTTAGGTTGTTAATCTTTCCTCTTGGTGTTACGTGTTCCATTCGTACTTCACTGTGGGCTTCACACCAAACCAGACATTCACCACAATTAGTACAGGCGTCCAGCTCTATTAGTTCCTTTACAGAAAAACGATTAATGGATTCCTCATTAGCGAGGCCTCCTTGTGGTGGATATGTAAAGGGATTTGAATTACTTAAAAATATGGAAAGCGGGCTTGAGAACATATGGAAAAATCTGCCATAAGGTATATATGCAATAAAGCCAAATGTTATAAATATATGCCCCCACCATATTGTCGAATGTAGATTTGGCCAATTGAGATTAAGCGGTTCCATTATTATGCTGAAGATATTTCCCATAAATGCAAAATTTGTGCTATCCTGAAGTGTTGATTCTTTTAGAAACCTTAGTCCTTCAACAAAGTAACCAGTAACCACAATGAGGAGAAGCCAGAATAAAGGAAATATTTCTCCTGTTGTGTTTATTAATTGTGGATTCTTAAATACCATTCTCCTAATAAGCATGAGTATCAATCCACACATAATTACTAAACCACAAAAGTCATTGAGGAATGCAAACCAGGCTGTATCTTTTGTTACAGACCATATTCCCATTTTCGTTAGCTTATTTCCGATACTTCCAATAAAGAATAATTCAAGAAAGCTGAAAAAGAATAGTACATGTATAAACCATCTAAATGGATTAATTTTGATTAATTTTATTTGAAAAAAGATATCAGATATTAACCTTAACCACTTTTCTACATTACAAAGTTCTTTGATTAAGAATATCAATTTATCCTTTTTGGTTCTGATATTTTTATAAAATATATTTCCATTGAGCCAGAATGATATTCTCAAGAAAATACCTACAAAAAAAAGCCCCCAGCGCAATCACTGTAATTACAGGAAAGAGATGCATGAAAAACCTCCAATACTAGAACTTAGCTCCTATCGTCGCTAACTTCTTAGTTTTGCTTCGCAAAATAAAAATATTTGAATGCCTCAACCAGCTAATAATATTCGGTATCATATGACCGCTATACTTGCAACACATTGGACTACAAATTTTGAAAGGTCTTTAGAATATAATATCATTTTTTAGAATTTCCGAAACCTATATTTTACATCCTACATTCCGCAGGTTCGGGATAGTTAATTCAGAATTTTAATTTATTATATATCAAGGAGATATCATTTTTGCAAAGTTATAATTTCACAACTTTTTTTTATTATTAACTTCCATTTTTACTCTTTCCAATAATAAAAAAATGCTTATTGACTTAGCTCATAACGATTCGCTTTAACATCTGATAAAACAAAGACTTATATACAATACCAATCAAATGTACTTGGGCAACTAAGCGTGGCATCTTAATCCTCTAAATAATAAAGAGTTACGCTATAATTTATGGACTACAATTATGAGCAAAATCAATAGGCATATAAAATATTTTATTGGTATAATGAAATTGGCACCTCTAATAATTCAAGCACCTGTTTTTGTAATTCATTTAACTGTGCGGGAAATACATAAATCTTGTCTCTTTCCTCAACTTCATATCTTTCTATACATTTAAATAATCTCACTATATCAAAAGTGGTTGGGTACTTACATGACCTTTCTTCAGGATAAATTGGAAGCGATTTGATCGAATTTAATTTCATAGCTATTCGTAATTGACGTTCTATAATCGTTGCAACCATCAATGCCATCACATTCATGTGAAGATATGCTATAACTCGTTGTGGCTTTTTAAGAAATGCTGGCGCTATTTCCTGATATTTTTTCAACTGGGAATTACGTTTTTCTAAAAAAGGTTGGTATTTGTATATTTCCAAAACCTTCTTGGGTTTATGTTCCTTTAAGTTTGTAATCAATGGGAATACTCCATCTGTTAATGATTCATTTTCAATGAAATCTTCATTTATTTGAAAAGAAATAGAAAAGTATTCTTTCAGAACAGTTTTTCCTGTACTATTGCGTTTAGGCCGTCCAACTTTTTTGTGGTGTATTTCATATTGGACATTCCTGTGAATTTTATAATCGATAAAATCAGTACATTTATTTTCCTTGA
>MAYW01000020.1 GCA_001723765.1 Candidatus Scalindua rubra | reverse complement strand
GATTTCTTTTGATGAAGCGCAGCTCATTGTCGGTGATGGTTCTTTTTCTAATAGTGATGGGTAACATGTGTATTTTAATAGCAAAAAAGGAAAGAAGACGCCAATCAAAAAATCCAGAAGAAAGAAAAAATTTTTCGAGGTAAAAATTGACTCCGGAAATGGGCAAAAACTGGGTTGAAATTAAAAACTGTGGGTTGAAAATAGGTTGATTTTTAATGAGTTAGGGATATTAAATTACCTCATTAAAGAACTGGGAGAGGACATGCAGTCAAGGGGAGACTTGACCCCCGTGCCTCACTTTCGGTAACATTGTGCCTCACTATCAAACGAAGAACACATAAGACTGCCTCGAAGTGAGGCTTTGCTCCACTTCGCGATTGGGATAGTGTATCTTAATCTTTAACTGAAATATAACTTTAGTATGGCAAAAATAATTCCTGTCAAAATGCCTATCTGCCCTATCCAGAAAATGAACATCCATTTTATTATTTCGGCTTTTAGATTTGCCAAATCCTCTTTGGTAGTTAATATTGTAGATTGTTGTTTGACACTTTCGCTAATGGCTTCATCTATAGCCCTGGCAATAACCTTTGCGTGGTCCTTTTCAAATTTTTGTTCAAGGATATCTATCAAGTTTATGGCATCAACATGCATAATATCTCCTTTTTGTCTATACATTAATGCTAAACTCCACAATTCCTTTTGTCAATGAAAAATGTATTTATTTTTAAGCGTATTTAAAGTTGTCAGATTCCTGAACTCCTGTCCTTCTCAGGAGCAGGCTCTGTCAGGAACAGGTTTAAAATTGGGCATATTGATCTAATTATGCGTACTAAAAAACAAGTACGTAAAATGTCCCAATACTTAAAGCTTGTGCTGAATTTATTTCAGTAATGGAATTAAGAATCCACCTCTTTCTCCCTTTTCTAAAGGAGGATGTGGGGGGGTTGAAACAAATTATTTGTCATGGAATTATTTGATTTTTAAACATAAAGAAAAGATAGTAAGAAGTTATATGAATCTTGTAGATTCATTGTTAGTTGCATATGGAATTTAAAGACAAAGGCGATGTTGATCTTTGATTTAAGAGATTTCGAATTGTATTCACTGAAAATGCAAATACTTGAAGAGTTAAAATTACAGGTGATACCTGATTTTAAAATATGTTGTTTTTTTTAACGAGCATAGTGTGATGAGAGTCTTCATCTCCACAACTACTTTTGCTGAATGTAATAAGGAAACTTTAAGGCTGTTAAGAAAAAAGAATATAGATTATGTTTTAAACCCTTATAAAAGAAAACTCACAGAAATAGAAATTAATAATATTTTAAGTGAAAGTTCTTATGTTGGTTTGATAGCAGGGATAGAACCGCTGACTAAACAAGTTCTAGAAAATGCTAAATCCCTTAGAGTTATTTCCAGGGTAGGGGTGGGCTTGGATAATATAGATTTACATATTGCAAAACAACTAAACATTCAAGTTTATAATACACCATCTGCTTTAGTAGATTGTGTACCGGAATTGACAATAGGGTTGATTCTTTGTTGTTTAAGAAGAATTACTTCTGTTGACAGAAATATGCGCAAAAAGGTTTGGGGAAAAGAGATGGGTTTACAGTTTAGGGACAAGATATTAGGTATTATTGGTTTTGGTAAAATGGGGAAAAAAGTTGCTCGGTTGGCAAAAGCGTTTGGAGCTAAGATTGTATTTAATGATATAAGAACTATAAAATCCAGAATAGCAGAATATGTGTCCTTAAATGAACTATTCAAGATATCAGATATTATATCAATTCATTATTCCTCAAAAGAGAGATTAATTACAAAAAAGGAAATATTAAGAATGAAAAAAGGTGTAATATTAATAAACACCGCAAGGGGTTTTGCTATTGATGAAGATAGTCTATATGGTGGTTTAAAATCAGGAAAAATAGGTTATGCCGCCCTTGATGTATATAACAATGAGCCGTATTCCGGGAAACTGGTCAATCTGGATAATATTATTCTTACACCTCATATTGGATCTTATGCGAAAGAGGCAAGGATCAGGATGGAAGCTAAAGCTGTAGAAAATTTAATTAAGGGATTAGCAAAAACATGTTAAAGGGTAATGTAGAGAAAACAAGAAAAATTTTCCTTCTTTCTTATTATGAAGTTTGATGTAGACAAGTACAGATTTTTCTTCTTTGATTTTGATGGAGTTATTGTGGATAGTTTGGAGACGAAAGCTCAGGCTTTTGGTGCACTCTTTAAGGATTATGGTGAAGAAATAGTCAGGAAAGTTATCGATTATCATTTGCAAAATGGAGGGATGTCTCGATATGAGAAATTCAAATTTTACTATAATAATTTTTTGAATAAAAAAATAACGCAGGAAATAATAGGTGATTTAGATAGGGAATATTCACAGCTCGTTGTAGAAAAAAGTCGTAAAAGCGCCGTACATCAATGGAGTGATTGATTTTATTAAAGAACTTAAAAAAAAAAGAAAAAAATCTGTTTTGTTGTATCTGCAGCTCCACAGAAAGAGATCAGGTACATAGCGAAGTTAAGACAGATAGATACGTATTTTAAAGACATTCTGGGGTCACCGCGAAAGAAAAATGAAAATGTAAAATATCTGTTACAAATGTATGGTATAGAGAATAAAAAAGCTATTTATTTTGGAGATGCCACGAATGATTATGAAGCGGCAAAAGATAATAAAATAGATTTTGTTGGAGTTGTTAATGAGAAAAGTAAAGAGTTAAGAGGGTTGTTTGAGGTAATGACGATAAAGGATTTTGGTTTTAGTAACAGTTTAAATATAACACATTAAAAGACTTATTATTAATTTTAAATGGTTGGTGCCTTAACGATTTTCCTCATTCTATTGTATTAAATATAAGGCACCAGAGTAACATTCAAAAGAACAGCTATTCACGTACTCAAGATCGCAGCTTTATAAAATTGGTATAGTAGACATTTTTAGATAAAGCTAGTGAAGGGCAGATAAGTACTTATGCAGAATAAATTAAAGGTGGGGATTATTGGCATGGGAGTAGGTGAAAGCCATATTGAAGGATTTCAGAGACATTCAGGATGTGAAGTTGTAGCTCTCTGTGACTTTTCGGATGACAAATTTAGGATGTGTAATGAGAAGTATCCTCACATGAAGATTACAATGAATGACGATGATATACTGCAAGACACTGAAATAGATATTGTATCTATCGCAAGTTATGACAATTATCACTATGAACAAATAATTAAAGCTCTTGGCAATGAAAAGCATGTTTTCGTAGAAAAACCATTGTGTATGTATGAAAGTGAAGCAATTGAAATAAGAGAACAGATAAAAAGTAATCCAGATTTAAAACTTTCATCTAATTTGATTTTGAGACAGTCTCCCCGTTTTCTATATGTGAAGAATTTGATTGAGGAAGAGACTTTTGGCGAGTTATATTATTTGGAAAGTGATTATAATTATGGAAGGATAAATAAAATAACAGATGGTTGGAGAGGGAAACTTAATTTTTATTCAGTTGTTTATGGTGGAGGGGTTCATGTTGTAGACCTTCTTCTATGGCTAACCGGAGAAACCATAGTGGAAGTTTTTAGTTATGGTAATAATATTTCTACTAAAAATTCAAGGTTCAAATATAATGATTTTGTTGTAAGTATTTTAAAGTTTAAAAGTGGTATCGTAGGTAAAACTGCTTGTAATATGGGTTGTGCATTTCCTCATTTTCATACTCTAGCGGTCTATGGCACAAAAGCGACGTTTGTAAATGGTTTTGATAAAGGGTTGCTTTTTGAATCACGCACCCACAATGATAAACCTACTGTGATTACTGAGGAATATCCAGGTGTTGAAAAAGGAGATTTATTACTTAACTTTGTCGATTCTATAATAAATAATAAACAGCTTATTGTTGATGTGGATGATGTATTCAGGACGATGTCGGTTTGTTTTGCGATGGAAAAATCAATGAACTTATCAAAGGCTGTAAAAGTTACATATTTATAAGGAGAGAAATTTGAGAGAGATACCTTTTGGCCGACCTATTATTCATGATGAAGAAAAAAAAGAAGTTTTGGATGCATTAAGTGGACATATTCTAACACATGGCCCAAGAGTGAGGAAATTTGAGAAGAGTTTCACTGATTTTGTTGGCGGAGGTCATTCCTTAGCAGTTGCATCTTGCACAGCGGCGCTTCATCTTGCATATTTTTATCTGGGAACTGGACCAGGCGATGAAGTTATTGTTCCTGCTCAAACGCATACTGCTACCGCTCATGCAGTTGAATTATGGGGAGGTAAACCAGTATTTATAGATTCAGAAATGGAAACTGGAAATATTGATATTGATCTTATTGAAAACAGTATAACTGTGAACACAAAGGCTATTTCGGTAGTACATTATTTAGGAATGCCGGTTGACATGAAAAAGATAAGAATTATTGCAAAGAGACACAACTTGTTTGTTGTCGAGGATTGTGCTTTAGCGATTGGGTCTTATTTTAATGATATCCATGCAGGGCTTCATGGTGATGTTGGCTGTTTCTCTTTTTATCCAGTAAAACATATGACAACTGGTGAAGGAGGGATGTTAGTTACGAAACACAAGGAAATTGCAGAAAAGATTAATAGGCAGAGAGCCTTTGGAATAGATCGCCAGATAACAGAGAGAAAAGTACCAGGCGTGTATGACATTGGAATGCTAGGTTTTAACTATCGTATGAGTGAAATTCAAGCTGCTTTGGGAATTGAGCAGTTAAAAACGTTTGAATGGTTTTTTAAGAATTCGTAAGGAAAACTATATAAGACTGGAATCCGGACTAATGAAAATTGATAGAATCAGGTTATTCAAAACCAGTTACGATAATTTTCAGAGCAGTTACTATTGTTTGTCTATCGTATTAGTTGACGATTTAGCACTCAAAAGGTTTGAGATTGTAAAAAAGTTAAATGAAAATGGAGTTGGGACAAGCATATATTATCCTCAACCTGTACCGTTAATGACTTATTATAGAAGAAAATATGGTTATAATGAAAATTCATTTCCAAATGCATCATTGATTAGTAACAGTTCTATTTCTCTGCCTGTAGGGCCTCATTTGAGATCGGAAGATATGGATTATATCGTTAACACTTTTAAAAAGGTAATATCGGAAGTATGAATCTTCATGAAAACACTTGTAGGTAGAAAAATTATACTAGTTGGTGGTGCAGGTTTTATCGGTCATCACCTTGCTATTCGTTTGAAAAAGTTGGGTGCTCAAGTTACGGTATTGGACAGTTTAATGATTAATAATTATTATCACTACTTACAGCAAAAACATGTTCCTAATGCCGAAATCTATTTGAAACTTACACAAAAAAGATTAGATTTATTAAAAGAGCATGGTATTCGATTAATTGAAGTTGACGCAAGGGACTATAGATTCATTGGTTTTTTGCTTTGTGAAATTCCTTGTGATACCTTAATTCATCTTGCGGCGGTAGCACATGCTGATAAATCTAATAAAGATCCTTATAGCACCATTGACCACAGCATTAGAACTTTAGAAAATACTTTAGATGTTGCCAGAACAAATCATAATGATATAAACCACTTTATCTTTTTTTCGTCGAGCATGGTATATGGAAATTTTAATAGCGGTATTGTAACAGAGGATACGCCTTGTGACCCTATTGGGATATATGGCGCCCTTAAGTACTGTGCAGAAAAGATAATTAAGGCATATAAAGAAGCTTTTGGTTTGGCATATACAATAATAAGACCATCTGCCTTGTATGGTGAAAGATGTGTGAGTAGAAGAGTGGGACAGATATTTATTGAGGAAGCATTGAAAAAAGGAGAAATTTCTATTACTGGTGATAAAACAAGTAGTCTTGATTTTACTTACATAGATGATCTTGTTAACGGTGTTATGAAGGTATTAGAAAATGATAATTCTAGGAACCAAACGTTTAATATGACATATGGAGAAGCTCGTACTATAAAACAGATGGCTGATATTGTTAAGGAATTTTTTCCAAATATTAAAATTAATTACCAATCAAAAGATAAATTAACACCTGATAGAGGTACACTTGATGTTAAAAAAGCAAGAGAAATGCTATCTTATAACCCACAGTATCCATTAGAAAGTGGATACAGGAAATATATTGAATGGTATATGAAAAGTTGGGAAAGTTTGAAGTCTTAAAATATGACAAATGGTTGTCGGAAATACTCAACCGTGATGCTTATTGCTTGAACTTTAGACAAGATTATATGGAGATATTAATGGATGAAAATTCTAAGGAATTTATAGATTTTAATCGTTATTTGTCTGAAAGCCCCATATTTATTTATTGCAAAATACCTGCACTAAATATAACTATCATAAAATTCCTAGAATCGAGAGGTTTTAATCTTGTGGATACAAATGTTACTTTCGAAAAAAACATTAATAAAAACCGTTATGCATTGAATGACAAGAGTATTAGATTAGCTAATTCAGCTGATTGTGAAAAAGTTGTTCTACTGGCTAATGGTGCTTTTCATTTTTCAAGGTTTCATCTTGACCCGCTAATTCCAAAAGATCTGGCTGATAAAATTAAGGGAGAATGGGCAAATAATTACTTCTTGGGAAAACGAGGAGATAAAATGTTTATTAAAATAGTGAATGATCAGATTGTAGGATTTTTGCAGTTGTTAAAAGATGCCAATAACGTGGTTATAATAGACTTAATTGCTGTAGATAAAAATCATCGTAGAGATAATATTGCTTGTGATCTTATAGCTTATGCTGAGTTGGAATATAGACATAGTCAAGTAATTCGTACTGGTACTCAGGTTGCGAATATTCCTTCTATTAAGTTATATGAAAAGCTTGGTTTTAGGTTGGTTGATTCCCAATATATTTTTCATTATCACAATTAATAAATGTTATATCAATAATAAGAAAGTTGACAAATATTGAGGCTTATAATATTTACGACTAGAACCAAACATCATACTTATTTTATTCAGAAGATATACGAGGAATTTGATATTGATCAAATAATATATGAAAGAAGAGTTTTAAATGTATCTTATAAGATAGGTCCTTTTTTTGATAGGGAACAAGACGATTATGAGGAATTATTTTTTGATAAAACAGCGGGAGGTTGTAGCCGACAAATACCAGAAATACTAGAGCAGAGATCTGTCGATGTCTACAGCGTTAATCAAAAGGGTATGAGAGAGTTTTTGTTTGCGCATGAACCAGGCCTTATATGGGTGTATGGCACAGGTAAAATACTTCCTCATATCATCAAGGTACCAAAATGGGGGATGGTAAATCTACATGGTGGTATTTCACAAAAGTACCGTGGGCTCGATTCCACCCTTTGGGCTATGTATTACGGAGATTTTGAAAGTTTGGGTTTGACCGTTCATTTTGTCTCACCAGAGCTTGACACTGGTGACATCCTTCAACAGGAGTATTTAAAGATTTTAAAAAGCGATGAAATATACCATTATCGTTACAGAACGACCTTATTGGCTACTAGAGTCTCCCTTGAACTATTAAGAAGATTTAAAAATGATTATACACAATTAAAAGCCTCACCGCAATTACCTGGTAATTATTATTCGGCAATGCCCTTAAATAAGAAAATGATAGCGTATAACAATTTTGAGAAATATAAAGGTCAGTTGTAGTATGGAAGTATTAAACACACAAGAAGCTATTATACTTCTGTATCATGGAGTTACTTCAGAAAATTATTGTGGTATAGAAAATTATTCGGGTAAACACATTCACAAGGATGTTTTTAAACAACAGATTAGTGTTTTATCAAAAGCATGTAATCCTGTTTCATTAAGAACATTGGTAAACGCGTTGAAAGAAGAATTGCCTTTGCCATCTAAAACAGTGGCCGTAACTTTTGACGATTGCTTTGAGAATGTTTATATTAATGCATGCCCCATATTAGAGAAATACAATGTGCCTGCTACTATGTTTATCACTACGGGTTTTGTTAATACAAAAAGGATTATTTGGGCAGATATGCTGGAAGTAGCAATAGCAAATACTCTTGAGGAAGTAATTGTGTTTGATTTTCTAAAATTCAGTAAGAAATACTATATCATATCTTCTGTCGAAAAGATTAAGGTGATAAATGAAATAAAATCTATTTTGAAGTCAGTTGATGAAAACACAAGAGATAAGATTATGGAAAGTTTTACAGAAGGTTTTGAATTTAGAGATGAGATAGTTGAAACAGACCTTTATAGAAATTTAACATGGGATCAATTAAGGGAGATTGATCGATGTTCGCTATTCGAAATAGGCCCCCATACCATTAATCATCGTGTTTTAAGCTTCTTAGATATAAAAGAAGCGGAACGTGAAATTGTTGGTTCAAAAAATATCCTTGAAAGAGAATTAGGACATAATATTGATTTGTTTTCATATCCAGAAGGCCAAAGGGAACATTACAATGAAAATATTATTAGTATATTAAAAGAGAACGGTTTTATTAGTTCACCTAGCGCAATTTATGGTTCAAATAAACCAGGTGATAGTCCGTTTCATTTGAAAAGGGTTATGGTTGGATTTAATGGGATTCCTTTTCCTTATAGTTAAGGTAACTGATAGAATGCAAAGAGATGAAAATTTCAGATTTTAATATTAGTGAGAAAGTTCTCATTGTTGCTGAAATCGGCAATAACCACGAGGGTAACTTTGATTTAGCTAAAATGATGATTGAACAAGCTGCTGAAATAGGTGCAGATGCCGTAAAGTTTCAAACTTTTCAAACAGAACATTATGTATCAGTTACTGAAGATGAGAGATTTAAACAACTTAGAAAGTTTGAATTAACTTACGCTCAATTTAAAGAATTGTCTGATCATGCCAGGGAGCACGGTTTGATATTTTTTACTACACCGTTTGATTTGGAAAGTGCTACTGCGGTGGAAAATTTTGTTCCTGCATATAAAATATCTTCTGGTGATAATACATTTTGGCCTCTTTTAAAACATATAGCTAAAAAAGGTAAGCCTATTTTGATATCTACAGGTTTAATTGAACTGAATGAACTAGAGAAAACAGTTGAGATTATACGAAAACATGGCAATTTTGATTCGTTGAAAAATTATCTTGTTCTTTTGCATTGTATTTCAGCTTATCCTGCAACGAAATATGATTTGAATCTTCTTTCTATAAAATTCCTACAAGACCATTTTGATCTTTTTATTGGTTATTCAGATCACACCCAGGATATTTTAAGTTGTGTTGTAGCAGTATCTCTCGGTGCTCGTGTGATTGAAAAACATTTTACATACAGAAAAGAAGGGCAATCTTTTAAAGACCACCAAATATCTGCAGATCCAAAAGAATTTAAAGAGATGGTCAGCCAAATTAGAGCGGTTGAGGTAATGCTTGGTGATTATAAGAAAGTTTCAATGCCTGTAGAAAGGCAATTATTTATTGGCGCGAGGAGAAGCATTGCTGCTAATAGAGACATAATTTCCGGTGAAACTATAAACATAAAAGATGTAACGTGGGTAAGACCGGCAAAAGGGTTTAAAGTAGGGGAAGAAAACTTGGTAATTGGACACGTAGCAAAGAGAAAAATAAAAATGGGTGAAATTATTACATCAGAGGCCATAGAAGAGTGAAACGAAGTTGTAGTCATAGATGGAAGGTTCTTTGCAATGATAAATTGTGGTTTAAATCTGATGCATTACGAGTTCTTGAAGATATTGCAGATATAGATTATCAAGAAGCGAAGTATGAGAATCTCCTGGAATGCATTGACCATTATGATGCTTATTTTGCCTCTGCTCATATTAAGACCGATGCTAAAGTGCTGGAAAGAGCAAAACGTTTAAGAGTTATTGCTACACCAAGTACAGGTACTGATCACATTGATGTAGACTTTGCCATTGAAAAAGGGATTGCGGTCCTGGATATTGCAAAGGAATATACATTGCTTGACAACTTCACGGCAACAGCTGAGATGACATGGTGTTTAATACTTTCATTAATAAGGAGATTACCTTGGGCCTTTGAGGCAGCTAAAAATGGTTTTTGGGCAAGACAGCATTTTGCAGGGCATCAACTGATGGGAAAAACACTAGGTATTATGGGTTATGGCCGTCTTGGCAAAATGATGGCTAAAATTGGCAAAGGTTTTAGGATGCATATTATTGCCTATGATATTCATCATCTTAGTGATTCAAATGTAAGACAAGTAGGTTTAGATACTTTACTCTCAGATTCCGACGTTTTGACTATTCATATTCATTTAACAAAAGAAACTCGCGGATTAATTTCACACGAAGTTTTTTATAAAATGAAGCCAGGAATTATCATTATTAATACTAGCCGAGGTGGTATTATCGATGAAGAAGCCCTTCTTGATGCATTAAAGACAGGTCAAGTTGGGGGTGCAGGATTGGATGTTATTAATGGAGAATGGGATGATAACTTGGCTGATCACTCCTTGATAAAATATGCCAAGACACATGAGAATCTTATAATAACTCCTCATATTGCGGGATCAACAGTAGAATCTATCGTAGATGCTAGAGAATTTATGGCAAAAAAACTTGCTGATTATTTGAAGTCATTAACTTAAGTTTTTAAATGCGAATAGAAAACAAAAAAAGTATGATAATTAGGATGTTAGTTAACAAAATTAGTAGACATACATGGAAAAACTTTTAGTTACTAAGACAAAAAAAGAAAATTAATATGATAATTGCTATTATCCCTGCAAAAGGTGGGTCGAAAAGACTTCCAAACAAAAATATGCAACTTATTCATGGAAGGCCAATGATTTATTATTCTCTCAAGACTGCGAAAGAATGTAATCTTATTAAGAATGTTTATGTATCAACTGATTCTGAAGAAATAGAAGCATACGCTTTTGCGCAAGGAGTTGAAGTAATTAGGAGAGGTTCTGAGCTTGCTGGAGAAGCGCCGGTGTCCGAAGTCTATCTTCATGCACTTAAGGTACTCAACGATCCTTCTATAACTTACGTAATCGGAATTCAACCTGATCACCCAGATAGGAAGGTAAGACTTGAAGAAGCTATTAATTACACTATAGAAAAAGGTTATGATGAAGTAATTACAGTTGACGGAAAGGGTTTTGTCAATGGTTCTTTAAAAATTATGAAAGCAGAAGCTATGTTAAATAATAGATTAGGTACTGTTGGTACCATAACGGATAATTGTACTAATATCCATACTCTTGACGATTTAAAACAATCTGAAAACAACCTGGCAGCGAAAGAAATAGATTTATGAAAAGAACGAATGTACTGTTTGTATATCCAAACAGAGAAACAGTCTTAAGAATTCCAATGGCTGGCGCAGTACTATGTTCGAGTGTAGAAAAGTCAGGACATGATGTAAGAGTTTTTGATACAACATTCATGGGGAATGAGTTTAAAACGGATATACATTTTTCGGAAAAGAAAGGAACTGTTAAAAAATCAGGGATAGAGGATTATATTGGAGAATTAGATATTAGGCCACTTGAAGATATTGTTAAAGAGACTATTCATAGATTTCCTCCTGATCTTATTGCAGTAACTGTACTTGAAAGGAATTATACAACAGCCGTAAATGTCATAAAAGAATTAAAAAAATGTACAAATGTTCCACTTGTAGCAGGTGGGATAATGGCTATTACTGCCCCGGAAGTTTTAATTGCTGTGGATGGAATTGATATGATATGCCTTGGTGAAGGAGAGGATGTTACTGTTGATTTGTGTAATGCTATTGCAAGTCAAAAGCCGTTTAATAACATCCCAAATCTTTGGGTAAAAGAAAATGGGCGTGTTATTAAAAATCCTATGCGCCCATTGATTGATATGAATGAGGTTCCCGAACAAAATTGGAAGCCTTTTGATAACCGACATTTATTTAGAGCTTACAAGGGAAAGGTATATAGAAATGGTTCTTTTGAATTTAGCAGAGGCTGTATGAAGATATGCTCTTTTTGTGTTGCTCCAGAGCTTCGAAAGGCACAAAAGGGATTGGGAAAATATCATCGTTTTAAGACACCAGAACACGTTATAAAAGAGATTATAGATAAGGCTAGTCAATATAATTTAAATCTGATACATTTTGGTGATACTGACTTTCTATCAGGAATGAAGTTTAACACTTTGGAAACCTTTGCAAAACTCTATAAGAAACATATTGATCTTCCTTTTCTGATACAGACTGGTGCTGAAACTATTAACGAAGATAAAATGAAATTACTTGGTATGGCTGGATGTGATAACATATCAATCGGTGTAGAAAGTGGGAGTGAGAAAATTAGAAAGCAAGTATTGCATAAATACGTATCGAAAGCGAAAATCGTGGATTCTTTTCGTATCGCCCGAAAATACAAGATCAGGATGACTGCTAACTATATGTTCGGTTTGCCCGATGAAACTGAAGAGGATATTATGGAAACGATTAAGTTTAATCGAATAGTAAATCCACCTGCAATTGCTGCCTTCTATTTTACCCCTTTTCTTGGTACTGAGCTTTATGATGTCTCACTTAAAAAAGGTTATATAAAAGGGTTTGATTCAAAAGCAAACCTCCATAAAGAAGTTGCTTTGGAAATGCCACATCTACCCAAGAAAAGAGTAAAAGAATTGCTTGAATACTTTGTGGAAGATTTTAATAACTATAAAGACGAATATTGACGTGTATTTTAGTAATAGAAAAAAATTACTTGTAGTGTGTTTATGTTAGAAGCTGAAAAGGCAGATCAGTATAAAGAAAATTGTATAAAAAAATACGATGAAAATGTTGAGAGATATATCTTCACATACGACAAAGATTACGAAGGATATCCAGGTAATCAGAAAAGATTTGATATTATACGTGATCTAATCAGACGGCACAGTCCGCAAAGAGTTCTTTATATTGGTTGTGGGGCTTGTGTGCCTATGGCTTTGCTTATTAAAGAATTCGGATGTGAGATGTTTGGAATTGATTTTTCAAAGAAGATGGTTGAGCAAGGCAGAAAGGTCTTAAAAGAACATGGACTAAATCCCGAATTGGTTCAAATTGGTGATATTGAAAATATGGATACTTTGCCTGACGGAGTTTTCGATTTCGTCATTGCAGTCGGTGTTTTTACTCATTTATATGACGATAATAAAGCGATGAGTAACCTTAACAAAAAACTTAAAAACGGAGGGATTTTGGTTGTAGAATTTAGAAACGAGTTGTTTTCCTGTTATTCTTTTAATACCTTTAGTTATGATTTCATACTTAATACCCTATTGGCGGGTGTTGATTTACCTCAAGAGTTTGGAATGAAAGTTGACCATTTTTTTAAAGAGCGTTTTGGAATTTTAGCTGATGAAAAGATTGCTCCAAAATCGACCTATTTGAAAAATGGTATTATTAAAAAATTTCATAACCCATTGAATATATGTGAAGTCATTGAGAGGTGGAATTTTTGTTGGAAAGAGAATTATTTTTATCATTTCCATGTTCTTCCTCCTCAATTTGAGACAGTGAACCCTGATCTTTTTAAGAAGCTAAGTCTTTATATTGAGGATCCGACAAATTGGCGAGGCCACATAATGGCTTCAGCATTTGTTAGCGAAGCAGAAAAAATCCAAAATATATGAATAGTTTTCTACGATACAGTACTAATTAGTTTATGTTACGGAATGCAAATTTTCAAATATTTGTGTATTGTTCATTTCCCAATCGAACTGCTTATTTAGGGTTGTTCGGGCAACACCTTAAACTTATTTAAGCAATAACTTTCAACAACAAAAACTAATTACCAGAAACTTCATCTTCCTATTTAAATCCTTTTTTCACAGATTTCGTACAATGCTTTAATCTTCTATCCGTGGATAAAGTTTGTATTTCAATTCAGAATATTATTGCAACACTTTCAAATCTGGGTCTCAAAGAAGGAGACACAGTAATGGTTCAAAGCGCTTTTTCAAGCCTTGGGACTGTTGAAAAAAACGCTGAGGGTGTAATACTGGCTATCGAAGAAGCGGTAGGAGTTAGTGGTACTATAGTTATGCCCGTGTTTAATTGGGATATTTTGCATCAGGGAGAGGAGATAATCTATGATGTGAAAAATACACCTTCAAAAATGGGTTATCTAACAGAATATTTCCGTAAAAGAAAAGGGACTATTGTAAGTCGGAATCTATTCAGTCCACTTGCCGTTAAAGGATATCTTTCTGAGAAAATATTGAAGTGTCCCAATCAAACAAGCTGGGGAGAGGATAGTTCGTATAAAGTACTTTACGATAATAATACAGCAATCTTAATGATTGGCGTTGATTACAATGTAGTAACAATGTTTCACGTTGCAGAGATTATGTTTGGAGTTCCTTACCGATTTGTCTATGAATTTCCTAATGCTTTCTTAATAGATGAGTCTGGCAAAAAAAATCCTATAAAAAATACAACACTAAGGAGATATGATGGGTATCCAACGGACTTTAATATTGCGGAAGATGTTTTGGAAAAGAAGGGTATGATCAATAAAGGGGTGCTAGGCAATTCAATTACACGATTACTAAGATCAAAGCCTATGGTAGATTGTATCATTGAGGAGCTAAGAAAGGATAATGAGTTCTTAATAAAAAAGACGACATCAAGAAAATATGTAGCTACTCGGAAACCTGGAGTTTTCCATACAAAGGACTTTATTTACGAATTATGGCTTAAGAATAGGACTTTATTGAGTGATGATTACGATTGGAGTCTCAATAAGATTGGTGAATACATTCCTTTAAAAATAAGTTCTTATCCAACAGGTTTGAAAGTATGGGATTGGACTATTCCTGAAAAGTGGTCGAACAATGGTGGAAAAATATTTTCCCCAAATGGAGATTTGTTATTTGATCTTGACCTTCATCCACTTCATATTGTGGCAGGTTCAAAACCATTTGAAGGTGAAATAAGTAAAGATGAACTTCTGAAACATATCAAAACAGATCCAAGACATCCCGATGCAATTCCTTACTACACACACTACTATGATAACAACTGGTCAATTTGCCTACCCCATAATTCACTTTCTAAACTAAAATGGGATCATTACCAAGTGGAATTATGTTGTGAAAGGACAAATGGAGAATTAAAGATAGGTGAGTACACAATCGAAGGGGAAAGAAAAGATAGTATTATTATCCCTCTTCACTTAGATCATCCGGGACAATGTAATGATAACCTGTCTGGGATTGCGGTTGCCATAGACTTGATATCAAAGATACAGAAGATGGAGAAAAAGTTTAATCATACCATGCGTTTCATTTTTTTGCCTGAAACAGTCGGAATATACACGTATCTTAGTCAGAATGAAAATCTTATTCCTTTCTTAAAGTGGGGAATCGTTTTTGATTCTGTAGGAACGAGTGGTGATTTGATGTTTATGAAATCTATCAATGGGAATACAAGGCTGGATATTTGTACACAGTTGGCATTTAAAAAGCTTATGTTGAAATATTCAGAATTTTCCTTCTTGGAAATTGAGGGTTATGGCAATGATGAGCGTGGATTGCAGGCACCAGGTGTTGAAATACCTTCAATTTCTATTTCAAGATTTCCTTTCAAAGAATACCACTCCAGCTTGGATACTCCTGATATTATTTCTCCTCAGAGTTTGAGACAGGTAAGAGAGTTAGTGCTTGAAATTATTAGGATGATAGATATAGATTTTATACCTGTTCGCAAGTACGAAGGAATTCCTCAGTTAAGCAAAATAGGTAGCTTGAAAAAACTATTTCTTAGTAACCCTAAAGCAAAAAAGGCTATTCATAGGTTTTTCTTTCTCATCGATGGGAAAAGAACAATTTCTCAGATTGCTTTTGAAACGGGAATGAGTTTTGATTTTGCGTACAAATTCTTCATGGAACTTCAAAAAAATAGCAAAATAGAAATTAAACAAGGTTAACAAGCATGTCAAAGTTGTTAATTATTGAGGATGTTACGACACAATTGTTTAAATTTGTAAAGAATGAGAATCGAGATACTCATTTATTATTGGTAACGCCTCAGGCTCTGATAGCTTTTAAGAATTCCGGTTTAAAAACTTATGTACCTGAAGATTTTATCAGTTCACAGGAATTGAGTCAGCTCGGCCAGAATAATTTTCAGCGTGCTAGAGATTTTGCTACACTGATTGATAGTTATCTTCACGGCAAACATATTTCACTAAAAGATAATGGTTTTCGTCTTGCTTTTTATCAGATCGACAGATTCAAAATTCTTTTGGATAGTATTGTCAGTAGGGTTTATATTCTTGAACAGGCAATCCGAAGAATAAATCCGACTCAGATATATTATGCCAAAAACACTAAAGAATATTTTGATGAAGCGCTTTTTTCCAATAAATCCATATATAGTGCGTTATTACCAATAGTAGCATCACAATTATTAGTTCCGACAATTGCTTACCCTATTGCTGACCCTATTGCTTCAGGAGGATATAATGCGATTTTGAAAGACTCTTTAGTAATACTCGGTAAACTGTATAAGAAGATGATCACAGTGAAAAAAAGGAGAAAACAGATTCATATTGTAGAAACAGAAAAGAAATATACAGTTTTGGGCATCAATCCAGCGTATGACCTGCACGAATTGCTAAATATGGCTCAAGTTTTAAATATGTGTAATGTTTGGATATGGAGTGGATTTAAGAAGTCGCCTGTGTATGGCAAGTTGTTTGTTACCTCTGAAAGAGTCCTTTGCTTGAATAAGGGGCAAACTCATAAAGTTAATTGGAGTGGAATAACCCCTGATCAGATGTGTGAAGATAATAGAGGACAGTCATCACTTTTTAAACAATTGACTTCCCTTTGTGCTGATAAGAGGATTAGCTGGTTTCCAGTGATAGAATCACGGATAAAATTCTTTCTTACAAATATTGTTCCGGAAGGTTATGCTGTATATCACAAGACTAGGGCGGTTTTGCGTGAGATAGCTCCGGATGTAGTGTTTAGTAATGGCGGAATAAAGACTGTACGCGAAGGAATGATGATGAAGGCAGTCAGGGATTGTGGAATTCCCTTCGCTATGGTTCAGCATGGAGGAGGAGGATACGGTCTTTTAGAGGTTCCAAATGTCTTTATACGAGATTTTGAACAAGTTCCTGAGAGTTACTATATTATGTGGGGACAAGGAGTCAAAAAGTTTTTCTTGAAGTATTCCGAAAAATATAAGGTTAATATTATTCCGGCAGGCTCTCTACTTGTAAGAAATATTTTTAAGCATCGTGCAATTTCAAAAACTGGGAAAGGAACACGGGTTATTTACTATATATGTAATGATTTTAAAAGGAATATAACCTATTATCCTGGAGGATTACATTATACTGACACCTGGTACTTTAGGCTTCATATGAAAATATTGAAGTTATTTGAGAAATATCCTTCTAATCAATTTGTTTTTAAAGTGCCTCCTGGTTTTAAAGAATATAGTCTCTATAAAAAACTAGTGCAGGACTTTCCATATATTCAGATTGAGAGTAAGCCATTGATGTCTATAATTCACAAACCTGCTTTATATATAATTGATAGTCTTTCTACCACTATTGTTCAAGCTGCTGCTACAAGGGTACCAATTATTGTATATGTTGGTGAACATAGTAAGGAGGCCAATCCTGAAGCATTGTGTTCCCTAAAAAAAACGTGCTGTCTGTTGCGACACGGTAGTCGATTTTTATAAAACCATTAATACTATTCTAAAAGACTTTTCAAAGTACTGTGCTGATTCACATAATGAAGAGTTTGTTCGTCTCTATGGTATTGGTGATTCTGAGTACGAACCAAAATGGGAAGTTATATTAGGGGATATTGCGAGAAGAACATTACAAAGTCAAAAGGGTGTTATGTTAAATTCTTGATAGCGGGTTTGGTTTGAGGATCATGACTACAAAAAAAGGATTACGTAAACTCCACAGGGAGGGTTATTGAAGTAGTTATGAAAGGCGTTTTGTTTCTTTAGACGTATTCCATTATCCAAATCTCATTTTGATAAAGAATATTGAAAAGTAGCGCAAGGAGCATGAAAGAAATAAAACGAGATAATAGCAAGAAAACAAGTATTTTATTCTTCGAAACATATTCAGTTATTCAGATATTTCTTTTAATTACCTATGTAAGAAAAGCAAAAATAATTTACTTTTACAGAAAAACGTATCCTACGCTAAAGCAGAATTTACTTATTAAGAAGATTGTTGTACAAATAATATATTTAGTCAATAAAGATTGTAGAATCGAGACACCTCCCACAGAAAAGATTAATAAATATAACTGGACCATGAACAAAAAGGCTATCAAATTTGTAGATGAACTATGTGACGAAATTAAGCATAATTCTATATACAGTACAATTTTAAAAATTATTCATGATGAAAATATAATAAAATACTATAAGGCCAAGGTTGTAGATGATATTTCGGCAAGTTTATTATTCTATAGGGTAGCTAAAGATTTGGTTTATGACTATGGAAGCGTTTTCTATGTTATTCCTGCTGGTAATGATCACGTTAAGATTCAGGATTTTTTGTTTGGAAGCAGATTATCAGGTTTGCATATCTTGAGAATAGGTGTTGCGGCGAATCAAATAAGATATTTCTTCTTTAAGATATTTGCGGTTGCTATGTTTATCTTATTACCAACTGTATATGTTCTTTTAAATATGAAAAGGATAACTTTTAGAAAGGTGAACAAAAAACATTATGATATTGCAATGCCTGTGATGTATGGATTTCATGATGGAGAAGTAATGATAGATGGAGTGAGGCGGATTCAAACTGATGGCGATCTTTACAACAAGCAAATTACACTTGGTCATATTGTTCATATTTTCAGTTTATGGAGGTTTTCACCTGATATAGATGAACGATATAGAGGTATAATGAAAAAGAGAGGTATTCCATACACGGATACAAAGGATTACAGAATAACTCCAAAATTACTATTAATCGTTGCAAAGATTCAATTTAAAATAATCATAGGCTCTCTGTTAAAATTTTTCTACATACATGACATGTACGATTATATATGGTGTAGCAACAAGATCATCTACGGTATGTTTAATAAATATCTTGAGTTTGAAAATGTAGACTATAAGGTAGAATTGGTTAGACATGATTATAGCCCTATTCACATAGTAGGAACAATTATGTGCAATCAAAATAATAAGAAAACTGTTGGAATCCAACATCATATCAACGCTTTTGATTTTCCTAGTTTGAGCTTTATGCATTTTGATAAGTATATTGTTTTTGGGGATATATTAGTTAATACCTTTTTGCCGCATTGGAAACATGCATCATTACAAAAAACAGGACGAGAAAATATTGATTGGGTAGTGTCTATTGTTAATGATAAGGATAAGATTTCTAGAATAAGGAATTTGATTAACGATATGTATGGAGAAAGGAAATACATAGTGCTGTTTACTTTTCCTTCCGGACATTCTTTAAATCGTAAGGAACAATGGGTTGAGGTTTATGAGGGTTTAAAGGAAATTACAGAGCATCATGATCTTAATATGCATTTTTTCTTACGACTTCGTAGCATTAGTCATCTTGATACCTATTCACACCTACAACGTTTTAGAACACTTGTTCAATCCGATAAAAGACTTATTCTGGATCATGAACATTTTACAACACAGGAGTTGATGGCAATTTCGGATATGGTCATTGCTAATTCCGTATCATTCAGTATTTGGGAAACTCTGGCAACGAGAGCAAGAGTTTTCTCCTTCGATTTTATCGGTGTAGCCCCATACTATTTTACTGATTATGGGAAAGATTTTATTTTGAGAGACCGTTTTGATCTGGTACGAGCCGTACGGGGATTGCATAATAATTTTAAAGGATTTGACTGTAAATGGGATCAGTTGCGGAAAGATTGTAACTACTATTATGATGGTAATAATCTTGAAAGAATCCGTAAGGTTTTTGTAGAAACAGTTGGGGAAGTAAACGCATTAAGGCAAGGTTTATCCCGGATATGAGACAGAAAATTTATGATCTAACGGTTTAAGAATGGTACAATAAAATGAAGTTGCCCAGAGCAGAATTAGACAGGAGTCAGAGAGGTATTAAGGTTTGTAAGCGTTGTATTATCCCTGAGACACGACCCGGAATTACCTATGATGACGAGGGGATTTGTTTTCCCTGTCGTGTCGCAGAACATCATTCCGAGGTCGATTGGTTAGCACGTAAGAAAGAACTTCAGGAAATATCCAGATGGGGAAGAGAGCATAGCAAGTGTGAGTATGATTGTATTGTGGCGGTAAGTGGTGGGAAAGACAGTACCCGTCAGGCACTTTATGCTCGATATGAGTTGGGTTTAAATCCTTTATTGGTTTCCTGTACATATCCTCCTCAGCAGCAGATAGATTTAGGGGCTTATAATGTTGGTAATATGATTTCATTGGGATTTGATACCATTGTAGTAGGGCCGAAACCGGAAACATGGAAAAAGTTAATGCGAAATGCTTTTTACCGTTTTGGTAACTGGGCAAAGGCAACGGAAATGGCATTGTATGCGATTCCTCCTCGTGTTGCTACTGCCTACAAGATACCGTTGATTTTTCTTGGAGAGAATAATGCGTTGAATTCCGGGGATTTAGGAGGGTCGTTGGGAGGAGATGCAAACAAAATTAAGGATAATAATACCCTTGCTGGAGGTAAGCCAACTAATTTAATGGATGAGAGTATACTTGAAAAAGACGTATTATGGCATCAGTTTCCTTCAGATAAAGACATGGCAGATGCCAATGTCCGTATTGTATACATGGGGTATTATATCGAAGATTTTGATCCTTTTGCCAATGCAAAGATTGCCCTGAGACATGGTTTAAAAGTTCGTAATGTTCCGAGAGAAGATATTGGAGCATATAACCTTTTTGAAGATCTGGATGAAGACTTTGTTCATGTAAATCAGTTGTTGAAGTATTTCAAATTGGGGTTTGCACGGGTAACTGATGATGCATGTCAGGCAATCCGGCGTGGGCTTATGACCCGAGAGGAAGGAATAGAATTAGTAAAGAAATATGAAGGAAGATGTCACCAGAGATATATTGAAAATTTTTGTAAGTATCTAGAAATTACTGAAGATGAGTTCTGGAAGGTAGCAAATTCATTTAGAAATAAAGAAATATGGGAACAACTGCCTGATGGAGAATGGAAATTACACAGGCAATTTTAGGAAATAATGAAGACACTGGTTATTGTAGATTATGGGATGGGAAATTTAACTTCAGTTACTCATGCACTTGATTTTCTTGGGTATAAAGGAATTATATCGTCACGTACGAAGGATATTGAGGACGCAGATGCTCTTATAATGCCGGGAGTAGGTTGCTTTTCTGAGGCGATGAGAAATCTAAATGAACTTGATATTATCCCGATATTGCACGAGAAAGTAGTAAAGAATCAAACTCCATTCTTCGGAATCTGTCTGGGCATGCAGCTTCTCGCGGAAGATTCTGTTGAGAATGGTTTTCACAAGGGTTTAGGATGGATATCCGGACATGTTGTCAGGTTTGAGCATAAGGATGACATACGCATTCCTCACGTTGGTTGGAATACAATTAACGTAATTAAAAAAAAGTTTATGTTTGGACGTATTGAACAAAACGCTGAATTTTATTTTGATCATTCCTATCATTTTGTCTGTGATCGTGAGATCGCTACTGCAACCTGCAGTTACGGAACAGATGTTGTTGCAGCAATCCAGAAAAACAATATCTTTGCGACTCAGTTTCATCCTGAAAAGAGCCAGGTGAATGGGTTGAAAGTATTAAGGGGATTTTTAAATTTTGTTGAATCGTTCAAAGGAACGGGCTTATGTTAAAAAAGCGTTTACTTGCATCATTGATTGTTTCGAATGGTATTGTAGTTCAAAGTATTGGATTTAAAAAATATTTACCGGTTGGGCGGCCACACATTGCAGTTGAATACCTGAATTATTGGGGTATTGATGAAATAGTGTTGCTTGACATTAATGCAACACTAGAAAAAAGAGAACCTGATTATGATTGTATCCTTGAGTGTGCGAAATATTGTTTTGTACCATTAACTGTAGGGGGTGGTATTAGGACTGTTAACCAAATTCGTAATGTCCTGTCTGCAGGTGCGGATAAGGTAAGTATTAATAGTGTTTTTCTTGAGAATCCAGATTTTATTTCTGAAGCAGCAGCTATATTTGGTGAGCAATGTATCGTAGTATCCATTGATGTTTATGGAGGGAGTGTATATTCGTATAAAGATAAGAAAACACTCAATCAGAGTCCTGTTATTTTTGCCAGAAAAGCCGAACAATGTGGTGCAGGGGAGATATTTCTCAATTCAGTTGATCGTGACGGTTCTAAAATGGGATACGATCTTGACTTAATCCACATTGTAACTGAATCAGTAAACATTCCAGTTGTTGCATGTGGAGGGGCAGGACATCCTGCCCATTTCCATAAAGCACTGCTTGTTGAAAATCTTTCCGGAGTTGCTGCAGGAAACTATTTTCATTTTACAGAGCACAGTGTAATTGTCACCAAGGCTTATTTGGAGTCACAAAAAGTCAGTACACGCCTTAATACTTATGCAGATTATCGGGATAATAATATAGATGTGAACGGACGGAGGACCAGGAAGTCTGACGAAGTTCTGCAATCTTTACGGTTTAAGGATTATCCTCAGGAAGTTATATGAACTATTGCAAACGATGTTTATATCCAGCAAATCATCCCTTGCAAATAACGTTTGATGAACAAGGCGTTTGTAGTGGGTGTCGGGTGCATGAAGAGAAGGATATTCTTGATTGGTGCGAAAGAGAAAATAAATTGCGAGGAATATTGAATTCATTCAGGAGTACTTCAGGAAAAATATTTGACTGTGTTATTCCAGTAAGCGGAGCGAGGGATTCTTACTATATCGTACATATGGTAAAAAATGCTTTTAATATGAATCCATTGTTAGTCAGTTATAACAAACATTACAATACCAAACGGGGAATACGAAATCTTGCATATTTAAGGACACTTTTTGATTGTGATATTATTATGAAAACTGTGAGTCCTTCAGTTGTAAAGAAGGTTACGCGGGCAACAGTTAGAGCTATGGGTAGTATTTATTGGCATTGCATTGCCGGTTCAACAGCGTTGCCGGTACAGGTGGCTACGAAATTTAAGATTCCTTTGGTTATTTGGGGTGTGCATCAGGGATGTGATCAGGTTGGTATGTTTTCTCATTTAGATGAAGTGGAGATGACCAGGAAATATAGAAAAGAACATGACTTAATGGGATTTGAAGCTAAAGATCTCCTTGAGAGTTGTTCTGAATTAACTGAACGAGATATAGAACCTTACCGATATCCTCATGATAAGGATATTGAAGCTGTCGGAGTGCGTGGACTGTATTTAAGCAATTATATACGTTGGGATTCTAAATCACAGCATGAACATATGATGAAGCTATATAAATATGAATCGGCTGATCAGCAGCGTACGTTTGATTTCTATAACGATGTAGACTGTTTTCATTACTCTGGGTTACATGATTATATTAAATATTTGAAATATGGGTATGGCAAAGTTACTGATCACGCTTGTAGAGAAATTCGTCTCAAACGGTTAAGCCGTGAACAGGGTATTGGGTTAGTAAGGAAATTTGTGGATAAAAAACCAATTGATACACCACTATTCCTAGAATGGATAGATACGGAAGAAAACGAATTGTTTGGTTTTATTGATCGATTTCGTGATGAACAGATCTGGCAGAGAAAAGAGAATGGTTCCTGGGAATTAAAAGATAGTATTTTAAATCATATTTCTGATACCGGTGTTGAGGCAGTACGTCTTCCAGTAAATGAAACCTGCGAATTCTTTATTTCTCCTTTGCGGGACGAAACAGTCTCTGAGGACAATTACGTCCTGGTGGCAAGGGGATATGTAGGTGTATAATTTTTAAAGAATAGTTATGTCAAATTTTATAGAAGGAAAAAGGGTCTATTTGCGTCCATTTGAGGAGGAGGACATTATAACCTGGTTTGATTGGTTTAATGATCCTGAAGTAACCCTTTACATGAATAAAGGGGTGTTTCCTAATACAAAGCAGCTACAGGAGGAGTATTTTAAGAAGTTGTTAACCAGTAAAAATGATGTTCAATTAGCGATTGTATTGAAAGAGAATGATACATTAATCGGTGCCGTCGGGATTCATAAGATAGACTGGATACACCGTAATAGTGGTATAAGTATAATGATTGGTGATAAGACTTTATGGGGAAAAGGTTTGGCCGAAGAAACGATTGCTTTTATTGTCCGCCATGCTTTTACTAAGATGAACCTGCATAAAGTTACTGCTGGTATGATGGCTGAAAACTATGGTTCTAGAAAATGTTTCGAAGATAACGGGTTTGTGCTTGAGGGAATGCAGAAGGAGCAGTTCTTTTATAAGGATCGTTACGTAGATGTATATTTACTCGGTTTGACACGAAAGAAGTGGGAAGAGGACAATAGGAGGAGGCAAAAGTATTGATTGGTGCATTTATAGTTGCTCGGATAGGATCAACACGGTTACCAGGTAAAAATATGATGATTCTGTTAGGGAAACCGATGATTGAACTTATGGTAGAGAGAGTGAAATCCTCTCGAATGATTGATAAGGTTGTGATTGCTATAAGTACAGATCCAACAGACGGACCACTTGAAAACCTTGCAAAAGAATTAGATATTGGAATTTATCGTGGTTCACTTGAGAATGTTATGGAACGTGTGAGTAAAGCTGCTGAGGTTTATAATTGTGATACCATCATAGAATTACTTGGCGATAATCCTCTGGTTCATTGTGATTTGATTGATGATGTTGTTCGATTTTATCTTGATGGCAAATATGATTATGCTGCAACTGTTACTAATGAATACCCAGTATCCAAAACTGATCCCGGGATAAAACTTTTTACATTGGGTGTTCGTGTGCAGGTATATTCAAGGAAAACAGCTGAGAAGTATGTTGATTATCCGGAATATTTTAATATAGAGGATAAAGGTACAACTGCATACATTTTCGAGCACCCTGAGACCTTTAAGATTGGTTATTTTGAAGCAAAAGCAAAGTGGTCATTTATGAATCGATGCAATCTTAACTTTGCAATAAATTATTATAAAAATTTTAATCTTATACGAACGATTTTTGAGAAAAATTATCCTGAAGATAAAAATTTTACTTTAGAGAAAGTTTATGAGCAATTGGACAAGGATAAATATCTTTATCTTTTGATGGGAAATGAATAAGAAATATCTTGTGGTTTGGTAAATGGTATTTAAGGCGGCTATTATTGGTTGTGGGAATATTGCTGGTGGATATGATAAAAAGGTTCCGGATTCATGGAGTTTTACACACGCCGGGGCCTATCATTTATGTCCTGATACGGCATTAATAGCAGTAGCGGATACATCGCCAGAAGCACTGAAAATATTTTCTGACAAATGGAAGGTTAATAAGCTATACGAGGATTACAGAGAGATGCTTGGGACTGAGGAAATAAATATTGTAAGCCTTTGTCTGCCAACTGAAAAACATTTTGAAGCTTTCAAATATGCCTGTGAGAAAGATATTCCTGCAATATTTTGTGAAAAACCGCTATCTTATGATTTAAAAGAGGCGAAAGAAATGGTAAAGTTGTCGAATAAAAGAGTTGTTTCCGTGAACTATTTCAGGCGCTGGAATCCTTCGTTAGATCAACTCCGTAAAGAAATAATTAACGGTGTGTATGGGAATATCGTGAACATCACGGTTCGGTATACAAAGGGTATTTATGTAAATAGTTCTCACCTCCTAGATTTAATAAGATGGTTTCTTGGAGAACCGGAAAAGATACAATTAATCAAAATTTATGATAATAATAAAGATGACCCCGGTGTTGATTATGTAGTTACTTTTAAAAATAGAATTACATCGTATTTTTTACATGTACCGGATGTAGAATATGTATTTATCGACATTGATATTTTAACGTCGAAGGGGAGAATTGTCATTGGACAAAGAGGACAGAAGATAGAAAAGTATAATAGAATTCTTGAACCGTATTATACTAAGTTTGATATTATAAAGAGAATTGAAGATTTTGAAACCCAGTGGAGGGATTGTTTCACTTTTACGGTAAAGGAAATTGTGGAATGTTTGAAAAAAGGTGGGCAGACATCCTGTACACCAGAAGATGGGTTGAGGACGTTAGAATTATGTAATGAAATTATCTCTCAAATTAAGTGATATGTTAAGCTTAACCACGGGAAAGATACAGATACACGCAGGGAAAATATATTTCTGAGAAAATTATGTATGGTACTGGTGTTTAAATAAATTGAGAATATTGTGAATCCTTTGTTTACTTTTACGTAATGGAAAAAGCTATAAATGAATGACGCTCTTGCAATACTTGGTGGTGAACCGGTAAAAAAGGATATCTATCCTATTCACACTACGATTATTGATGATGCTGAAGAAAAAGAAGCAATTGAAGTTTTAAGGGGTGGGCATCTATCGGGTTTTTCTGCGAGACCGGGTGACAGATTTTTAGGTGGACTAAAGGTAAAGGAACTCGAAGACCGTTTTTGTGAATACTTTCGTATAGAAAATGCTGTTACATTCAACTCTGCAACTTCTGCGCTTCATGGGGCTATCTCAGCGGCAAAAATTGGCCCGGGAGATGAGGTAATTACATCATCTTATACTATGTCAGCTACATCGAGTAGCATTTTGCATCAAAACGCTATTCCGATTTTCGCTGATATAGAAGACAGAACCTACGGGCTTGATCCGGTTTCGGTTAGGGACAGAATAACAGAACGGACAAAAGCTATTCTTACCGTAAATCTCTTTGGCCATCCATCCCGTCTGAACGAGCTGAAGGAACTTGCTGACAGGTACAATCTTGTATTGGTAGAGGATAACGCTCAGGCTCCCGGCGCTCTGTATCATGGACAACGAACTGGAACAATTGGCCAAATGGGAATACAAAGTCTTAACTATCACAAAACAATTCAGACGGGAGAAGGTGGGGTTGTCATTACAAATGATAAAAAAATGGTAGAGCATTTGCAACTTGTGCGGAATCATGGAGAAGTAGTAATCGGCAAAATAGAACATGATGATATTATCAATGTACTTGGCTGGAATTACCGGTTGACTGAAGTGCAGGCGGCTATTGGTATACCTCAATTGGCAAAACTTGATTATTTTAATTCAATTCGCCAAAAAATAGCAGGGCAGCTAACCAACGAATTAAAACAGTTTGATTTTCTCGGTCCACCAATAGTAGAAGAAGGAAGCACTCATGTATATTATCTTTACCCTATCAGATTTCATGAGGATAGAATCGGTATTAGCCGTTCTCTTTTTGCAAAGGCAATGAAGGCTGAAGGTATTTCTCTCAGCGAAGGTTATATGAGGCCTATATATCTTGAACCTCTCTATCAAAAGAAGGTTGTTTATGGAAATAGAGGTTGTCCTTTTTCATGTCCTTTCTATGACCGAGAGGTGAATTATAAAGAAGGTTTATGTCTAACTACTGAACTATTATATAATAAGGAGATGATAACTACTGATATATGTAAGTATCCAAATAGCGAAAAAGAAGTTGAAGAATTTGCAACTGCTGTAAAGAAAATAATAAAAAATCTTTCATCATTGAAAAAACTTTGTGAATAAAAAAATATTGATTTATTCTCAAGATGTAGGTGGTGCAAATTATATTGCTCCTTCAATAAATTATATAGTAAACAGATATCCGTCTCTTGTTGTAATTCATCCGCTCTCTGAGCAGACTTTCAAAAAACATAAAATTGCATTTTATCCTCTTAGCCACTTTTTCGATCGGATTCCACCTCGGGAAGCAGAAATAGAATCTTTTTCATTACAAAATAAAATTTCTCATTTGTACTGTACTACAAGTTCCCCTTATCGTGATTTAACTAATTCGAATTTTATAAATATATCCAGAAAACTTAATATCCCAACCTTCGGAATTATGGATCACTGGAAAGGATATGATCGTTTCATTAATGATCATGGAGAAATAGATTATTTTCCCGATTATATAGGTTGTATTGATAGAGTTTGCAGAGATAAACTTATTAGACTTTGTAAGAATCCTGAAAGGGTATTTGTCGTTGGTCATCCACATCTGGAAAAATGTTTTAGACGTAAAAAAGACGAACGAAAGAAAAGAATGAAGTGGTTAATATACTCATAATTTCCCAGCCAAATAGTAAAGACGGAAGTTTTAACAGTATATTTGCAGAAAAAAATTGGCTCTGAAAGAATACTTGAAAATATTATCAAACAGATCAACCATATAAAAAAAGAAACAAAAATTAATATAAATTTTCGCATCCATCCAAAAGAGCAAACATCATGGAATTTGCCGGATGGTGTCAATATAGATAAAACAGAAGATTGGCAAGATGCTTTGTATCATAATAATATATTTATAGGTTTCGATTCAATGCTATTGGTCGAGGCTAGCCTTGCCGGCAGATGTTGCGTCTCTTTAAAAATGCAAGAGTTTTCGGATTTTATCGATAGCTCAATTCCTTATAAAATGTGGGAAGAGGTAAAAGATATAAATAACCTTGGAGATACAATAAAGAAGTGCATCAGTATGACTCGGAGTGCGTCTTCTCATAGTACTTCAAATCTAGAAGATACTGTGAGAGGCTCTTTGAAAAGATTAGTCCATTATATTAAAGTCTTCGTTAATGGAAATAAGTCAGTGGACTTAAAAAGGAGTTTTATATGACCGATACGAAGTTAAAATATTTTGAAAGTATAGCGGTAGAAAACCGTAAAATAGGTAAAGATTACCCCGTATTTATAATTGCCGAGGCTGCATGTAATCATATGTGCCGGATGGATTTGGCTCAAGAATTGATAGATAAAGCGGCAAAAGCTGGTGCGGATGCTATTAAGTTCCAAACATATAAGGCAGAAAATCTGGTTACGAATAACGCTGTTGCTTTCTGGGGTAAGGAGAAGGTATCGCAATTAGAGTATTATAAAAGACTGGATCGTTTTGGAAAAGATGAATATTATGAACTTTTTCAATATGCAAAAGAGAGAGGCATCATTTGTTTTTCTGCTCCTTTTGACAATGAAAGTGCTGATATGTTAGCGGAACTCAATATGCCTGTTTACAAGATTGCTTCTTGTGATATTCCAAACTTGCATCTTTTACGGCATATAGCGAGACTGGATAAACCTGTTATCATGTCTACGGGTGCTTCTACCTTAGAGGAAATAGAAATCGCCATTGAAACTATACTTGAGCAAGGTAATTATCAGTTAATGTTGATGGCATGTACACTTAGTTACCCGACAAAAAATGAGGATGCAAATCTCCTCAGGATTCAGACATTGAAAGAAAGTTATCCAGAATTAATAGTCGGTTTGTCTGATCATACAGAGCCTGACCCTCATATGGTAATTCCTTCTGTGGCGGTTGCTTTAGGAGCAAAGATCATCGAAAAACATTTTACCCTTGATCGATCAATGAAAGGCTCAGGCCATTTTTTTGCTATGGATCCGGAAGATTTAAAAAAGATGGTTCAAAATATCAGAATTACTGAGAAAGTTCTTGGAGACGGTTCACTTGGTGTTGCAGAATCGGAAAAAAAGGCATGGTCAAGTGCTCGTAGAAGTATTGTTGCAGAGGTGGCAATAAAAAAAGGCGAGATAATTACTCCTGAAATGATAGGTTTGAAACGTCCTGCAGATGGCCTGCCACCTGACATGATGGATCAAATTATCGGGAAACGAGTAAAGTTGGATATACAACCGGATCAGCAGATTACGTTAGAAATGTTTGAACAACAAAGTCGATAAATTTGTGGAAAATTTTACAGGTATAAATGACAATGAAAAAAGTATTATTCTTGACCGCCCCTAGACCGTCTGCCAATAATACTCCGCTGCATTTAGGTGATAATCGGCCTCCTCAAGGTATCGGTTATGTCGCGGCATATTTAGAAAAATATGGACACAAAACAAAAATAGTAGACCTTTATCATTTTGGGGGAGAAGAAACAGAAGGAAATCCGGGAGTAAACCAGGAAGAAACCTTTCATCGACTAAAAATAGATTTGGATTTTGAAATTCAGTCTTTTGAACCGGATTACATAGGAATGTATATACACACATTATCTTATTATAAGGCTTTAAAGCTGGGGAGTGAATTAAAGAAAAAATATCCTGAGATAGTTTTAATGTGTGGAGGCCCGCATTCAACCGTTTTAGAAGAGACTATTCCTGATTACTTTGACTATGTTGTAGTAGGTGAGGGTGAATATGTGACACGGGGGATTGTAGAAGGGAGGGAGAGGAATCGTATTGTTATAGGTGTTAGGCCTGAAAAGATGGATGAGTTGCCATGGCCAAACTATGACTGGTTTATAGACAAACCATATAATTGGAAATTAAGGTTATTTGGTTATGACGTATTAGAACCTGTCATTTCTTTGAATACTACAAGGGGATGTCCGTTCCCATGTCAATTTTGTGGTGTTCGTGCTATCTCGGGTACTGGTTACAGAAGCATATCACCAGAAATTATTATTGATAAATTAATTGAATATAAAAACAAATACAGCTTAAAGGGTATATATTTCAGAGAAGATAATTTTACTACTGATAATAATAGGCTTGAAAGATTCTGTGATTTAATGATTAAGAGAGAAGTAGGTTTAAAATGGGCATGTGAAAGTAGGGTCAAAAACCTTACACCCTCTTTGATCAAAAAGATGTACAAGGCTGGCTGTTGCGGATTATATATAGGAGTTGAAAGTGGTAGTCCGAGAATGCTTGAATATATGAGAAAAAATGAAACTGTTGAAGACTTTTTAGAAAAGTTTCCTATATTGCACGATAACGGAATAAAAACTTATACTACCTGGATATATGGATTGCCTGAAGAAACACAAAAAGATCGCAGGTTTAGCGATGAACTTTTAGAAAAACTTAACCCAACATCCTATGACAAATTTGTATACATAGGTATTCCAAAGAGTGATTTCTATTGTCAGTTAGATGAAAACAGTGAATTTGAATACAAAGAGTTAAATGGAATTATCTATCCAAAAGGATATTTGTCGTTAGCTCAGCAGTTATATGGAGAAGATGATCCCAGATGCAAATATGTTGAAAGGGTTTATAAAGATAATGATGTTAGTCCTGTTAGCATCGTTTTATAACATTTTTTATTAATGGTAAATTATTATTTAAATGCCTAAGGTTACAGTATATATTCCGACTCACAACTACGATCGATACATTGATAAAGCAATTCAGAGTGTACTAAAACAGACAATGACCGATTGGGAATTGATAGTTATCGATGATGGATCGACAGATAACACTATAGAAACAATTAGTAAATATAAAACACATCCAAAGATAAGGATAATAGAACAGGACAATAAAGGGCTTAATGTAACAAATAATATTGCATTGCGTCTTTCTAATGGCAAGTATATTATGAGGTTGGATGCTGATGACTATCTTGATGAAAACATCTTATTAGTGCTTTCAAATATCCTTGATGAAAAACCGGATATAGGGCTTGTTTACCCTGATTATTATCATGTTGATGAAGAAGGAGAAATAGTTGAGATAGTGAGGAGAAAAAAGATTGAAGAGGAGGTTGAGCTTCTTGATCTTCCTGCTCATGGTGCTTGTACAATTATACGTAAAGAATGTTTGCTTGATCTTAAAGGTTACGAAGAAGAGTTTTCGTGCCAGGATGGGTATGATTTATGGCTGAGGTTTATAAAGAGATACAAGCCTTATAATGTAAATATTCCTCTGTTCTATTATCGGCAACATCCAAAAAGTTTGACAAGACAGCAGGAAGGGATCCTTGATACACGTAAAAAAATTAAAGAGAAGTATGTTAACAAATACAACAATGCTTGAGGCCAAAAGTTCTTGGTATTATTCCCGTTATTCGGCGGTCTATCTATCATCAGAGTGACCCTTTTGTAGATTTAGCAGGCAAGCCACTCTTGTGGTACACGTTAAAAGAAATTTCGAATGTAAAAAACCTTGATCGTATTGCTGTTTCTTCGGAAGATGATGAAGTACTTGAATACGCAAGTACTTTCCCTAATATTATAACTCTTAAACGCCCGGATGAACTGGCAAAATTTACATCTAAAGAGGAAGATATCACAATCCAGGTATTGGACACTCTTAAAAAAATATCTAATTATGAACCGGAGGCTGTATGCAACCTCTATATTACAACGCCATTACGAAGAGCACATCATATTGATAAAGCGGTTGATACTATGGCTATTTTTGATGTTGACTCTGTTATTTCAGTACAGGAAGAGTTGTCATATTGTTATTTTCATGGGAAGTATGGATTGAGTCCAATAAATGGGCAAAGAAGAAACCTCAGAGTTGAACGCGATTCAATTTATAAGGAGAATGGGGCTATTTGTCTTAGCAAGATTAACATTATACGGGAGAGGAGATTACATGGTCTAAAAGTAGGCCATATAGTTATGCTTCCAGAGGAAAGTATAAAAGTGAATAGTGAACTAGATTTGTGGATGACTGAAAAAATAATAACAGAATGGCAGCAAAGAAAGAGATGAAATTACAAATGCATCATATAGGGAAGGCAACTAATAACGTTATCAACATCATAAACAATAAGGAGCTTGGCATCGTAATAACGAGTCTGTTTGAATGTAAACGAAATGATCAAGTGGATAAAAAATAGTAAGTATTCGACGGATATTAGACTAGCTGCCTTTTATATAAAGGAATATAAACGCTTGTTTTCTCTAAATGTATTAATCGTGTTAGGTATTTTTCTGTTTGAAGGAGCCGGTGTTGGATTGATTATTCCCATTATGCAGAAATTCCTTGGGCGTGGGCAGGAGAATACATTTACACAAGTTACAAGTACCGCTTTCAGTTATGTCCATATTGAGTATACATTTTTGAATGTAATGATTATTTTTGCATTTATTCTAATGTTTAAATATGGATTAACGGCATTACAGAGATACTATACCCGTGTTTTGTGTTCAACTATTACCTACCGACTTAGGAAAGATAGCTTCGAAAATCTGATGAATCTTCCGATAGGGTACTATTATGGGAGAAAATTAGGGGATGTAATAGCGGATGTATTTACTTCGTCTCTCAATGCGGGAGGCCTATCACAACATGTTATTGATTTAATAATGGCCATATTATTTTGCTTCCTTTATGTCAGTATTAATTTTTTGATATCATATAAGTTAATGCTGGTCGTTCTTTTTTATCTCATGCATTTCATATTATTTAATTATTCCATTGCTTAAAAAACTGTCCAAAAAAGGTGAAATTGGAAAGAAATTAACTGATGATATGACTTCTTTCTTGACTGATAAGTTAGGAGGAATTAAAGATATAAAATCTTTTAATAATGAAAAATTGCATAACATAGAATTTGACGAAGTTAATACTTCATCCAAAAAGTTATCTATAAAGGTAATGGTTAATAAAATTGCAGCCAGTTTATTACTGGAACCTGTAATGATGTTAGTTGCGATTGTATTATTGGTAATTTTAGTCGAAGTTGTTCACATGGAGTCGGCCTATTTGTTTGCTTTTTCTTATGTAATTATATTGTTCATTCCAAAACTACGAAGCATTAATGAAAATTACATGAGTATAATAGAATTTTTGCCTCACTTTTCAAAAGTTCAAACGGTGCTTAGTAGAGAAGGTAAGACTTATCTCGCTGATGGTGAGGAAAATATACAGTGTTTTAGGTCAGCTATTGATATTAAAAATGTTTGGTTTCGCTATATTCCTTCAAAGGAGCATGTATTGAAGGATATTAATCTGAAGATTGAGAAAAATACGACTGTTGCTCTGGTAGGTGCATCAGGTGGTGGTAAATCAACACTGATTTCACTTTTGTTGCGACTTCAAGATCCTGAGAAGGGTTCAATTTGTATTGATGGTATAGATCTTAGAAATACTAAAAGAGATAGTTTTCTTAAGATTATAGGTATTGTTCATCAAGATCCTTACATATTCCACGATACTATTTTTAATAATATTATTTACGGAAAAACTGATGCGAGCAAAGAAGATGTTATTGTAGCTGCAAAAATGGCTTATGCTCATGATTTTATTATGGAGCAATCGGATCAGTACAATACTGTGGTAGGAGTACGTGGCTTACGACTTTCGGGAGGACAAAAACAGAGAATAGCCCTTGCGCGAGCACTTATTAAAAATCCAGAAATATTAATTTTAGATGAAGCTATGAGTGCGCTCGATAATGAATCTGAAAGATTTATCCAGGAAGCTATCGAGAAGATAAAAGGTAAAGAAACTATTATAGTAATTGCACATCGATTATCAACTGTATTGCGTGCTGATAAAATTGTAGTAATTGAACAAGGAATAATAGTACAAGAAGGAAGACATAACGAATTGGTTTCCATTCAAGGTCCTTATAAAAAATATTGCGATTTGTCTCAATTTAATTAATTTCTTAATATTATTTAGAAAGAAGGCAGGATTTACTAGAGATTAAAACGTTGGTTTAGAAAGAAATAGTGTTTTTGAAAGGTATTATCGACTGCAATATCCAACGTCATCCGTAATATCGTATTGTAATGTAAGGAAACATAATAAATATGAGAGACAGTATGCTAATTTCTCAATTAGTAGAGAAGCATAACTATCTGGATAACCCAGTTTTTATTGTGGGTAGTGGTCGTTGTGGTACTACTCTAATGCATTCTTTGTTGGATGGACATCCACAATTGTTGGTATGGCCGTTTGAATACTCTTACTTTACTTTTTTCAGAGACTTTCAACAAATATACCATGTTTCCACCACTCGGGTAAGCAAATTGTTCGAATATTTCTATAAGACTGATGTCGGCTACTTTGGAAAGCGATATCCTGGTGGGAGAAGGAAAAAGGGATTTTCTCTGGAGGCAGTGAACGCGGAAACGTTCCGTTCAGTCGTTGATACATATAAGAATGAGGTACCTACACGTAGGCAATTTTTACAGCTTTTGATGTACGCCTATCACCAGGCCTTTTGTCCCTGGATGAAGCCTAAGGCCTTTGTTCTTCAAATAAATATACCTCGCGATGGTTTCCTGGATGATTTTCCCCAAGCACGTGTCATTTATATGGCGAGGAATCCTTTACATACGTATGCGTCAATAAAGAGATATTATTGTAAGGCAAGTGGAAGTAAAGGGTATTGTTATGGGGCTGCGGATAGAAGATTTGAACGGGGATTAGTGGAACTGGCTCTTACTCAGGTACTCTATGCATATACGTGGTTGCAACGGCACAAGAATTTACCAGGGCTTATGAGAGTAAAGTTGGAGGAGTTGCAGAATGATACAGAAAAGGTCATTGGTGAAGTAGCAGATTTTGTGCAAATCTCATCCGAAAGTATATTATTGGAGGCCACAAGACTAGGTCAGTCATATGGTTCTAACCTGAGTTCTGGAAAGGATAGTGAGGGAAAAGTTGTAGCAGATAATTATCATCTATCAAAGCAGTATCTTCAAGAATTGACACCGTATGAACTAGAGTGGGTTTATGGTTTATTGAAAGAAGTGGTGATGGAAAATGGATATAAGGTTGAAATTCCTTTTGATACCTTATCAAAAATGCAAAAAATGTTAAATTTCTTGAAACCGATGATAAATGAGTTTCCAAGTTTCTGTGAAGAAAAAATAATACAAAGTTTACAATTAAATCATTGATTCGGCCAGTGTACTTATGGGTGCTTGCTTGTATAAATTATACAAGGAATAGGATATTTTTTTTACGGTATCCTCAAGAAAAACGGATTGATTCCTATCCGTATAAATGTTTGCGGTCTGGGTAAAAGAAAAAAGAAAAAAAATATTATGGTTATTGCTTTATTGATTGTAAGAAAAAATAGTAAAGGATTTCTTGGAGTAAGTTTAATCAAAGAAAGAGAAGAATGATTTTGACTCTTTTACTTGGCAAAGAAGGCAGTATCGATTGTCCTATCTTTCTTAGAATGTTTGCACGAAAAGCATATTGAAACTCAAGAAGGACAACCTTTAGTATGAAATGTTAGCGTAATGAAAAGAATGAATAATAGAAAACCTAATATTATATTGATTATTCTGGATTCAGCGCGTCAAGACATGTTCGGTTGCTATGGTAACAATGAAAATCTGACGCCGAATATAGATTCATTTGCAAAAAAAGGTCTTTTGTTGCGCAATCTTTATGCTGCGGGATGCGGTTCTGCTCAAGCGCATGTGAGTGTCTTCACGGGACAACATTCATCAAGACATAAAATGGTACATAATCTGAGTGAGCTAAACAGCGATCTTATAACCCTGTCTTTGTTGCTGAAAAGATTAGATTATAAGACGTTTGGGCATACGAAATTCAGCATTGTACCACCAGCTGGTTACGGAGAGCTATTTGGGTTTGATGAACTTATTGATCCTGAAACAAGAATAGGTGAAAACAAAACGGTTTCTATCCGGACTAAACTGAAAACGCTCCTTAAGACTAATCCAAGGTTGCGGAGATTTCTAAAAGGTGTTTTTAATAAATATGCAAGTAAAGATATGAGATTGAGAGAAGCGGCAGATTCTTTTGACGGGAAGAGTTCTCTGGATTACTTGTTTAATAAACTAAAGGAGTACAAAGATAAATCGCCGGTTTTTGCTTATACAACATTGCTGCACCCTCATACTCCATACTACCCACCCAAGAGGTTTTTAGATAAAGTATTTAAGGGGGAAGAAATCCATAGTGTATCATATGATATTCAATTTAATGTGCACAGCTACGTAAACGGAGATTTTGGAGAAGCCAGAGAAGCTATTGAGGCTGTAAGAAAATGTTATAAAGCCAATTTGCTTTATGCAGATTACTTAATAGGTGAATTTGTAGATAAATTAGAGGCAGAATCATTGAATGAGAATACCATTTTCATTTTTTTGGCAGATCATGGAGAATTACTCGGTGAAGATGGATTGATAAATCATGGTTCGAGTGTCCGTGAAGAATTGTTTAATATCCCAGGTATTATTTATTTTCCTGAGCAAATTAAGTCTGGCTTGACAATAAATCATTTAACATCAGTTTTGGATGTTTTTCCTTCTATATTTGATCTTATTGGTCAGGAGGAGTGGGCTAGAAAACAGACTACTTTAGATGGTATTTCTGTTTTTGATAGTGATTATGATTGGGAAAACAGATTTTTGGTTGTTGATTCTCCTCCGTTTGTTCTTCCGGGAAGATTTAAAAAATATCCCAATATGTTGAAGAATGCACATGTTTTTTTACGCGCACTTAGAACTTTAAGTTACAAGTATATTTGGCAGTCAAATGGAGATAATTATCTTTTTAGCACTGAAGATAAAGAGTCTTCTGATAGTAATCTTCTGCATCACAAAGAAGAATTGGTAAATAAATTTCACAATGATATGATGAAGTTTTATACCTCTATCGATCCGGGTTTTAAAATAGATGAGTATCCGCTCCCTCTTAGCAAAACAACAGCAAAGAAAATAACAGATCCGAATGTAAGGGATGAGTTAATCAAATTGGGATATCTGGCACGATAGGTGTATTTTTATATAAGGGTGGAGATGCAGAATGCGTATTCCTAAAAACAAAAATGTTCAAAAAATAATAATTTTTCAAAGTTTGAAATGGTAACAGGAGAAATAAGACAATGGCCAGGAAGAATATTGAAGATGTAATCTTGGATGAGTGTATATGTTGTCCACATTGTCAGGGAAAATTAATTCTGAACAAAGAAGTGCAAAATAAATATCTCTGTTGTTCTCAATGCAATGCCAGATATGAGGTACTTGATAACATTCCTTTGTTTTTATCCAGTAACAAGGTAGAGGATAGTGCCACCAAACTAAGCATACAAGAGTTCTGGGGCACTTTATATAAGACTGTTTATTCTTCACATGATAAAGAGTGTAAGAAGGAAGAATTTCTTGAATTACTGCCGAAGCTCGAGAGTCTGTTTTATCATAGACAACACCTTTCTGTAGTAGAAATGCCAATAAATGAGATCAATGGCAAGAAAGTATTAGAAATTGGTTCGGGAGCAGGCGCACATTCAACTTTTTTTGGCTGGTTGGGGGCAGAGATGTTTTCGATGGATATTACTTTAGAGAGAGTTGTAGCAACAGCTAAAAAAATTGATTTCCTTGAAACTTCTAAGAATATATGCTTACAGGCTGATGCTGAACAATTACCCTTTCCAGATGAGTTCTTTGATGTGGTTTTTTCAAATGGAGTTCTACATCATACACCGGAAACTGGGAAGGCAATTGATGAAGTCTATAGAGTATTAAAGCCTGGTGGAAAAGCAGTAATCATGCTGTATGCTAAAAACTCTTTTTATTACTGGGTAATTCTCTTTTTCTTAAAGGGAATAGTGTCAGGGAATATTTTTAAATCTAGAAATTGGCTGGGCAAAGTTACAGAGTGGATGTCTCGAGAGCCTCAAAAAGTTTTTAATCCTGTAACAAAAGTTTTTACAGCTAATGAAGTTTGTAGACTTTTTAGTGGTTTTAATACTGTGAAGATAAGAAAAAGCAGTTTTAATGTACAACAACTCCCCAAAATTGGTTCATTACTGTCTAAATTATTATCAAAAAAAACCGGATTAGATGAAGCGGGAGTTTTATTGTACGGGAATCCCTGGCGTAAAGAAACCAGTTTTGAACTTAAGTTAGGTAGATTTATAGGATGGGCTTTAAATATAGAAGCAATTAAATAATGTTTGAATGATATAATTTCAAAAAATGAGTGGTTATCCAGAATTATAATAATATTTGATGAGAATATTAACATAGGCTCCATAAGCAAGAAACTATCGTTAATGAAAAAACATTACCATTTGAAATTATTACTTGGGTAAGTTAAGCGTGAGTAGAGGTACAGATGGTTATTCTACTCTTGAAATAGAGAAATATGGAAACTTATGATGAGGAGAATAAAACCATGATTATTGCACTATTAATGGGAAGAAAAAATAGTGAGGGGTTTCCAGGAAAGAATTTACACATGGTAATGGGAAACCATCTTGCTTATTACCCAATGAAAGCTGCCAATGATTGTCCTCAGATCGATAAAGTATATCTTTCTACCGATGATGAAGCACTTATGGTTCTTGCTAGGGAGAACAGCGTTGAAGTTATCCATCGGCCGCCTGAGTTGTGTTCAGATGATGCTCTTGGTGATCACGTATATGAACATGCCTTTGGGGTTGTCAAGGAACTTAATAAGGAACATGAAATTGAAATGATTGTATTGCTTATGTGCAATGCTGCCACCATCACATCCGATACAATTTCAAAGGGGATTAAGGTTTTAAGGGAGAAACCTGATTATGATTCAGCAGTAACTGTTTCACGATATAACATGTGGAGTCCATTACGAGCTCGTAAAATCGGTGATGATGGTTTATTGCATCCTTTTGTTCCATTTGAGATCTTTGGTGATCCAAAGACTCTAAATTGTGATAGAGATTCCCAGGGAGACGCCTGGTTTGCTGATATGGGGACATCTATTGTAAGATGTAGATGTCTTGAAAACCTGGAAGATGGTCTTCTACCTCAGAAGTGGATGGGGCAAAAGATATATCCACTTAAGCAATGGGGCGGATGTGATGTTGATTACGAATGGCAGATACCTCAGGTAGAATACTGGCTACGCAAGCATGGCTTCACAGAGAATAAAACCACCGAAAACTCAGAAGAGTAGGAGTTAAGTAGTTGGATAAATAACCACGAAATACACGGAAAACACTGAGAAAATCCGTGCACAGAGGATAAGGCAAATGGGGCAGATTTTAGAGGTATGAAATCGCCCCAGTGAAATGCGCTTCGCTTGTCACTCTTGTGAATTTCACGGGGTAAAGAAGTCGAGAGTTGGAGGACAGAGGGCTGAAGTCGGAGAGCACCTGTCTGCGTGCAACGCACAGGCAGAGAGGACTGAATGATATGAAAATTTAAGATGCAGATTTGGGACTTTGGGGATTAGAGATATTGAGAATGTAGAAGGTGTAAGGGAAGTGTGTATTAGATTATATTGATGGGAGTTGTTGAGTACATAGAGTTAATATTAATAATATGGGGGGTGCAATAATGACAGAGATAACTATTAAAATACCATCTGATATAAAGGATATTCTAGGTGAGATAGATGAACCAATATATGTAGAAGCTATCAAAGGAATTGTTCAAAAGAAACTAGTCCAGAAAAAAAAGAAACTGGAGAAGTTGTACAAAAAAATAGCAATATTTGAATCAAAATATGGAATGGGTTACAGTAATTTTTCTGTAAATGTACCTGACACTCAAAAAGGACATGATGATTGGATAGAATGGTCATATTTGCAGAAAATGGCTGATGAGTTAGCTTTGAACATTAAAAAACTTAAACTATTGCTTGGTAAATGACTGAACATAAAGTTGTTAAGCTGGTAGAGGCGTATGAAAGCATTGTTGCATATAGCTATTATTGGTTAAGACCAAACAATTCAATAATCATTGGTTGGGATAATGCCCCTCATCATAAAGAGATGGAAACGTTTCCTCATCATAGACATATTGGCAAGAATATTGAGCCTTCTCAACAAACTAATATAAGAGAGGTAATGGAATTTATTAGAGATTTTTTTAGCTAAGAAATGGTTATCTAGAGAAGAAGTCAATACAGATTACGAGGAGTGCCGCGAATTACTTGCTATTTTCACATCTATTGGAACAAAGTAAGCCATTAACTTTAGTCACTTTAGTCACTTTGCTTGCGGCTCCGCCACACTATGGGACATAAGAAATTGACAGGCGAATGCTCTTTTATTGGTAGCATGCTTGGAAAAATGATTAACAATCCTGATCCTTTTATAATTCAGGAGAAGTAGGGCCTGATATCAGAGGTCGGAAGCCGGAGGACTGAGGTCTGACATCAGTCCTCTGACCTCAGATTTAAACTCTTCAGTGGTTAAAACGAAATATGGAATATAAAAAACCAATACGTTTTTTTGAAAAGTCAGGTGTTGTAAATCCTGAAGTTTCATATTATGTTCCTCTGAAGGTGGTAAATACAGATAATCTGGATGTAAAGACCATGGTAGATATGGGTCGCTACTTTTCAATATTTGCACCACGCCAGAGTGGAAAGACTACCTCCTTCAGAAGATTTTGTGAATCCCTCGAACAGAATAATATCTATATAACAATTCTGCTTAGCTTTCAGGACTGTAAGAGCCTGGATGTGAAACAATTTTATAATTCAATAGAAACAGAATTGTATGCTCAATTGATAAAAAGATTAAAAGATGTCTATTGTGATAAACTAGAGATCGTTAATAAATTTTTGGAATCACAAAGGCTTACTGATCATCTTGCATTTAAGTCTTTATTTATAAGATTAAATGAAATAATAGAATCTAAAAAAATCGTAATTTTTATTGATGAATTTGATGGAATACCGTCAAGTGAACTGGAGAACTTTTTATGTACCTTGAGAGAACTTTACCAGAGATATAAAGAGATAAAACAAAAAGCCTTATATTCGGTAGGACTTGTAGGTATAAGGAATATTACGAAGCTGGTAGTAGGCGGTGTGTCTCCATTTAAAATAGCAGACAGGGTGAATCTTCCACGCTTTAGTTTAAAGAATGTTGAGGATTTGTATGCACAATATACAGAAGAGACGAATCAACCCTTTACAGAAGAGGCAGTGCAAAAGGTGTATGAGGAAACCAGAGGACAGCCCTGGCTTGTTAACCGTTTGGGGACAATTTTGACGGTGAATGTTAAACCTGAGACTCTTGAACCTATTATAGAGGATGATGTGGAGAAGGCCGTCAAAATACTTTTGAAAGAACAGAATAACCATTTTGATAATCTCATTGAAAAGGCAAAACAATATAAAGAAAGATTCGTAGAAATTGTGTTTAATGGGGTTGAATATGATCCAGACGAGGAAGAGCAAAACTTATTAGAGCTTCATGGCTTAATTAGTGAGGATAACGATAAAGCAATTGTAGCGAATAATATATACAAGAAACGATTTGTTAAAATGTTTTTTAGAGAGGTTTCCAGTCATGTTGATCTTACAGGGAAGAGATATTACCTGGAAGATGGGTTCCTCAATATGGAGTTGGTGTTGTCAGAGTTTGAAAAATACATTGCCCGGATAGGCGTGAGAGCTTTTTATGAAAAAGGGAGAACCTATGAAAAGACCGGCCAGTTTTTGCTGACCGCATGGTTATATCAATTCATAGCAGGCACGGATGGTGACTTGAGATATGAATGCCCCACAGGATTAGGCAGGATGGATATACTTCTTACCTTTAAAGGCAGGAAATATATCATAGAGACCAAGATAAAGCGGTACAAAGGTATACTGGATGAGGCTGTGGCGCAGTTAAGAGATAAATATCTCAAAGCAGAGAGGGTTGCCGAGGGTTATGTTATTGTTTTTGATCCTGATACTCAGGCAGGTGAGTTATGTGTTCCCAAAAGTATACAAATATCGGAATCCAGACAAATAATATCCTTCAATATTGGAATAGGGAAGATAAGAAATGAATAGCCACGGAATACACGGAAAACACTGAGAAAATCCGTGCACAGAGGATAAGGCAAATGGGGTTAATTTATGAAGATTTGACAGAGAAAATAATTGATGCTGCGTTTGAAGTTCATAAAACATTAGGCTGTGGTTTTCTAGAAGCAGTTTACCAAGAAGCAATAGAGATTGAATTTGGTTTACGTAATATCCCTTTTGAAAGTCAAAAGCAGTTGGAGATTAAGTATAAAGGTGTAACATTAAGAAAGAAATACAGTCCAGATTTTTTGGTTTTCAACAAAATAATTCTTGAGATCAAGGCCGAAGCTAAGCTGACGAACATTGATGAAGCACAATTACATAATTATTTAAAAGCCACTGGTTTTAAGGTTGGGTTATTGATAAATTTTGGAACTACAAAAATAGTAATAAAAAGAATTGTCAAATAGGATCCACAGAACACACCGAATGGGAAAGACTTTAACTAACCTAAATTCTTAACTTTAAAACCTTCCCTCTTTCCAACTTCTACTCATCCGTGTCTTCGGTGTGTTCTGTGGATTAAACAAATATGACAAAAACTGCTGAAAAGGATCAACTTCATCATGATTTAGCTGGTGAAAACATTCTCGACTCTGACGATGTGAGGTTTATGGAATATCGCAGAAAATGGGATGAAAACCCTCAAAACCTTAATCCAGGTCCTTTCCCTCTTCACCTCGATATTGAAGTAACAAGTACATGTAACCTGAAGTGCCCTTTTTGTGCTACTACTTATTCAAAATTTAAAAGTGGTTTCATGGAATGGGAAACTGTAAAAAAGATTCTGGACGAAGCTGGTGAAAAAGGGTTATATGCATGTAAATTTAATTTTCGTGGAGAACCGCTTCTTCATAAAGATCTTGGACGTTTTATTGGTTATGCCAAGAAAAAAGGAATTATTGATGTTTTTTTTAATACCAATGCCGTACTTTTGACTGAAGACAAGGCAAAAATGCTTATTGACTCTGGTTTAGATCGCTTGACAGTATCATTTGAGGGATTTGACAAAACATTATATGAGAAAAACCGAATAGGTGCTAAGTTTGAGGAGGTTGTGGCAAATGTAGTAAGGCTCAGGAATATGCGTGAAAGGTTGGGAGGTAAGAATCCAAAGATTCGTATACAGGCGGTACTAATTCCAGAGTTGAAAGATCGTTTAAGTGAATATGTTTCTTTCTGGAAGGATAAAGTAGACCAGGTTTCTTATAATGATATGGAACCTTCTGTGGATTCTGTCTGCAAGAAAATAAAGTGTGTTAAATCGTCATGGATTTGTCCTTTTCCTTACCAAAGGATGACAATCATGTGGGATGGGTCAGTGACTGTTTGCAAAAATGATTATTACGGTAAATTAATTTTGGGGAATATTGAATTTGATTCTATAGAAAAATATTGGACATCCTCTCTTGAAGTCTTGCGGAATAAACACAAAAAAGGACTGGCTCATGAGGTAGAAGCATGTGTAGAATGCCCTCTTAGAATGATTGAATTGATCAAAAGAAAAGAGGTTGAAGTAAATTAGTGGAGTATTATAATGTCAAAGAATTTACAAAAATGAGGACTATTCAACCTACATTCCGCAGGTTCGGGATAGTTAATTCAGAATTTTAATTTATTATATTACAACAAGTTAACTTTCCACAAGGTTTTCTTTATCATTCATATTTTAAAGTTTTCAATTTTATCACAGTCTTTA
>MAYW01000019.1 GCA_001723765.1 Candidatus Scalindua rubra | reverse complement strand
AATAAATATTAATATTATTTAATTATTAAGTGCTTGCTTTAATTGCACTTTCTTCCTTTAAGGCGGCTTTCCTGCTCAACTTTATTCGTTTTTGATCATCAATTCCTATCAACTTTACTTCTATTTTTTGGCCGACTTTTACTACATCTTCTACCTTCTCAATATAATCATTAGAAAGTTCAGAAATATGTACCAGGCCCTCTTTCCCTGCCATTATCTCAACAAAAGCGCCATACTCTTTCACTGCTACAACCTTCCCCTCGTAAGTTTTTCCTATTTCCGCATCCTCTGTGAGTCCCTTGATATACGTCTTAGCATTTTCTACTGATTCAAAAGTTGCAGATGAAATAATAACGGTCCCATCGTCTTCTATTTCCACACGTGCTCCTGATTCTTCCTGTATCCTCTTTATCATCTTACCTCCAGGACCTATAATTAACCCGATCTTCTCAGGATTTACTTTAATTTTAATGAGTTTTGGAGCATGGATGGAAATCTCGTTACGTGGTTTCTCAATGGCAGTTAATATTTCCTTCAAGATATGCATTCTACCTTCTTTAGCCTGAGCAAGCGCATCTCTCATAATTTGTTCGCTTATGCCCGATATTTTTAAATCCATCTGAAGGGCGGTGATGCCTTGGTCTGTTCCAGCTACTTTAAAGTCCATAGCCCCCAAATGGTCCTCATCTCCTAATATGTCAGATAGTATTCGAACTTCCTCACCTTCTTTTATCAATCCCATTGCTATTCCAGCAACAGGCCGTTTTATGGGAACACCGGCATCCATCATACAAAGTGTACCACCGCACACAGAGGCCATTGAAGATGATCCATTTGATTCAAGAATGTCCGATACTATACGAATGGTGTATGGAAAATCTTCATAAGCAGGTATCACCGGTTCTAAAGCCTTTTCGGCTAAGATCCCATGACCTATCTCCCTTCTACCTGGCCCACGGATTGGTTTTGCTTCGCCAACACAAAAAGGTGGAAAATTGTAATCGAGCATAAACTTTTTTTTATATTCTTCTGCCAAACCATCTACACGCTGTTCATCCATTGATGTCCCTAACGTAGAAACTACGAGGGCCTGAGTTTCTCCCCTTGTAAACAAAGCGGAGCCATGTGTTCTAGGCAAAAAACCGACTTCACACGTAATTGGCCTTATATCTTTAAGACCTCTACCGTCAATTCTTTTATTCTCTTTAATAATCTGTTCCTGTACTACTTGTTCCACAAGCTCTCCAAAAATTGTCTTAACCTTTTCTTCTCTGTCTTCGTCATCTGTATCAGTACAATATTCTTCAATTAATCTATCGCGTACTTCTTTTAACGCCTTTTTTCGGGCCATCTTCCCAATGACTCTAGATTTTTCCTCAATCTCCTTATAAGCCTTTGTCTTTATGTCATCAAGCAGCGAAGTATCTATAGTTGGTTCCTCATGTTCCTGTTTTTCCTTTCCGCATTCGGAAACCAGGTCCTTTTGCATTCGTACTATCTTTTTAATTTCTTCAAAACCGAACATTATTGCATCAACAAATTTATCCTCGGAAATTTCCTTTCCAGAAGCTTCTACCATCATTACAGCATCTTCTGTTCCGGAAACAACCAAATTAAGGGAGCTAAATTCAAGCTCTGAGTTTTTAGGGTTAATTACAAATTCATCATTTATTAAACCTACCCTTACTGAGCCTGTGGGACCATTAAATGGTATGCTTGATACAGTTATTGCTGCAGAAGCTCCTACCATAGCAATAACGTCAGGGTCGTTTTCTTTATCAGCAGATAGAACAACTGCCATTATTTGGACTTCATTTGAATATCCTTCCGGAAAAAGCGGGCGCATAGGTCTATCTGTCAACCTCATTGTCAATATTTCTTTGTTGGTAGGCCTGCTTTCACGTTTATAAAATCCACCAGGGAATTTTCCTGCAGCGTAAGTCTTTTCCCTATAATCAACCGTTAATGGGAGAAATCCACCATCACCTCTCGACTCTCCACATACTACCGCAACCAACACAACCGTATCTCCATAACGAACGATAACCGCGCCATCCGCTTGCTTTGCAACTTCACCAGCTTCAATACTTAAAGCCTCTTTACCAATAGTTTCCTCAACTTTAAATTTCATCTAGATAATCCTTTCGTTAGCTAATTTTTCGACGTATACCCAACTTTTTTATCAATTTCTTATAACTTTCTTCATTTCTTCTATTAAGATATTTTAGCAACACAGCCCTTTTACCAACCATCATAAGTAACCCACGTCTCGACGTATGATCTTTTTTGTGCTCTTTAAGATGATCACTCAGATGTTTTATCCGTTCTGTCAGCAAAGCAATTTGTACTTCCGGCGAACCCGTATCGCTGTCGTGTACTTTGTTACCTTCAATTATCTCTTTTTTTAGTCCTTTTTCTATACCCATCTCCACCCCTTAATGTATTAATACTTAATATATCACAAAGGTTTTTAAATTTCCAACAAAAACTTAGCCTTTATTTGCCTTAACCTTTGAAATAACATCACTAACATATGATTCTGAATCCTCTCTCGTTTCTACAAGGAACGCAGCAATAATAAAATTACTTATGTAAGATATACTACTAAATTTGCCTTTTGAATCTTCGAAAGTATTTAATACATTAGTACTTATACCTCTTTCCCCCCATGATTCCCTTAACTCAACAAAATTCTTGAATGATTCTTCCGCTATTGACTTATCGGGATATTTGACTATCAATATTTTGAAAGGCAAATTGCTTTTATCAGATTCATAATCAGCAATTACTGCATCTGTTTGTTCACTAAGATTTAAGATGTTTCTATCAATAAACCGGTCTGAAATGTAAATATTATCAAGGATTATCTTTTTATGAAAATATCTTGAACTTCCCTGGATATATCCATCCTCAGGTAAATACTTTAGAATATCTGGCAAACTGACCTTACCAGAAGGAATATCATCTACAATGGAAGTGCCGATAAAGGTCACATCATCAGGGCTAACATTACCTCTGTAGGGTTCTACACTTATGAAATACCTGCCTTTCCATACCCACAAGTAATTATCGTATAACGAGGCCTCGTTTCCGATATTTACGTCCTGTCCAGCTTTATCCTTTGTAAATACACCATAGGCATCATTGGAATTACCAAATTCCCAGATATCTACCTTTATAGAATTATTAGTACCCTTCCTAAAATACGTAGATGTTGACGCTTGAACAAATGAATAAGATAAATAAACTTCTGCACCACCATTGATGTATTCAAAAAGTTTATCTTTACCAGCATACGCTTTTGGCTTTCCACTTCTTTGCCATTGATCTATAGACAGAGGAAATAGGTTATTTTCTATTATATCAATCTCACTGGTCATTACCTGGGGTTGTATACCTTCGACGACTATAGCAGAACGTCCAGGTACAGGGCAAACTTTCTCACAAAAACCACATCCGATACAAGCCTCTTCTCTTACGTATACCCTTCTTATTTCTTTACCATTACTATGAACATACGTATTGAAATGAATTGCTTTTGTTGGAACAGGGCAAACCTCTTCACATACTCCACAATTAACATCTTCCCAATTCTTTTCTAAATCTGGCAATCTTGCATAACCCACCCAGGGTATGCATCTGTTTCTATTTATCCTGGCTTTTCCTATTGCCAACCGTTGCTTATTCTCTTTAGAAAGCCTGGTAATTGCTCCTGAGGGACAAACCCTTGTACAAAGCACACAATCGTGGGCACAATATCCAATCCGTGGGATTAGTTGTGGAGTCCACATCCCGCTCAAATCAGCTTCTAACAATGTTGGGTGCAGACCGTTTGTCTTACACACTCTCATACACTCGCCACATCTTATACATTTTGCTAAAAATTTATCTTCAGATACTGAACCAGGAGGTCTAATAATACCTAGGTTGCTTTCACTGTTTTTCTTGCGGAAGTTTAGTGATAGAAGCGGTGCTACAACTGCACTGGAAATGCATGCTGTAATAAAACCTCGCTTTGTTAGATCAAGTGTTGTTTCCTGCTCCTTTGGTTGTTTATACGTAAATCTGACAGTCCCAACAGGACATATGTCCTGACATTTCATGCACAAAATGCACTCACCATCTTGAGTTTTTTTCCCTGTATTATCAATGGCTCCCATCTTACACTCAACATTACATTTATCACACCCTTCACAAATATTTTCTCCCACGACACGTTTAAATAGTGACCAATCTGAAAATAAAGCTAGCAGGGCACCTAACGGGCATAGATTCCTACACCAATATCTTTTATAAAACAAACCTAGAGAAATAATTGCAGAAATTATTAGCAGAAAAACAAAATGTCCTCTGAAAAAAGGCACATGAAATGCAAATAAAATCTCTTTGAAAAAACTATGAATAATATCACTTACAAAACTTATCAGGTAGAACTTATGAAGGAAGTTGAAAAGCGTGTTTATCAGAGAAGTGAAGTACGGATGGATAACGATAGTATATGCGTTTGTAGCAATACTGAGTGGGTCAAACCAGCCAACCATTTGATGACTTATAAATAAACTCAAAAGAAGAAAGGCCAATAAATAATATTTCAGTCTTTTAGCATCATAAATCTTATATGAAATCCTCCTCCTTTGTCTTTTAAGTAGCTTATCAGTAATATCAAGGGTTGTCCCCAGAGGACAAATCCAACCACAAAAGAAACGGCCTAAAAATACTGATGCTATTAATATAATAATGGCTGGCCAATACTGAAAAATAAATTCCTTTGCAGCCACCATTGTACCAATTGCTGAAAGAGGACTCAGGCGAAGGAAAATGTCTGTTGCTTTATCCCTTTCAGCAATAGGATCCGCATAAATCAGCAAACAAATGAAGATGACAAAGATAAGTCCCTGTACGATTAGTCTGATTTTGTAATATAATGAACCTTTTTTCACACTTATATCACTGCGTTCTGTCATCCTAAAACTCTTCACATCTGATATTTTTAAACGGATAATAATATCGTTTATTAAACGTTATATATTATCTTATATTTTCTCATTCACAATGTCATTAAAAATAATGCTTTTTTTATTTTGACTAAAGTGTAATAATTTCTATAATATTTTCTACTTCGGTAGAATTTGTCTGATTTATTATTCCGTTTAAACTACATAAAATAGGGACAGCGACTATTATAAAATGCCTAAAGTGTGAGTTGAACTAAATTGACTAAAATTAGTCATTGGGAGAAAAAAAAGACAAAAAGTATTAAAGTGCAGCAATTCTCATTTATATATATCCATATGAAGGTTTTCATTCGCGAGGATACGTACCATTTGTATTTGTTATAACTTTGACTTCCTCACCCTGAAATTGTCTTGCTGCAAAATCCAGGGCTGCTTCTAATCCCTCTCTGTTTAAAGTTGGATATCCTCTAAGAATATCATCTGTTGACATACCGGATGCGATACATTGTAGTATTAAAGCAACGGATATACGTGTCCCTTTGACAACAGGTTTTCCATTAAGAATACCAGGGTTGCATACTATTAGATCTTCTTTCAATTTCCATTCCTCTTAATTTTTGACAATAGTCCATAATAATGTGAGATGTTTAATATTACAAAAAAAACATTAACAAAGTAAGTGAAGAAAGAATTAGGGGCATAATGAATTAGGGGCAGACACTATTTATTCTTGTTTCGTTTGTTTGGCCTGCCTATTGGTAAACGTTCAATACTCTACATTCTGCATTTTTCTTGATATCGAGTAATACCTTTTATACAATTTTTAAATTAACAAACAAATTTTAATCTTTGGAGGAATATTAAGATGGTTACAATAAGTATCCGAAGCAAGTGTGGAGAGAAAGAGACACTAGAAAGTCTACTTTTAGAAGGACTTATGGAAGAAAAAAGGAGGATTACATTTGCATTAGATAAAGCTACTATTGTAATTAAAAGACACGAAGGAAAATATGGATATACTACGTCTACTTTTATTGAAAAATTCCATAAAGGCGAAATAGAAGAAGATGAAGAAACATTTGAATGGTGGGCAGAAGCAAAACTTGCTAATGAATTAAAAGAAAAACTAAAGGCAATTACTGACATTGAGATATGTCAATAATAACTGATTACCTAAAAGACTTAGAAAATTATCTAAACGAGATACCATATAGGTTAGCAACAAAAGTCCATATAGAAAACAGAGGGGATGTTGCATTACTTCTTAAAGGGGAGATTGTATTTATCGATGAAAGCGAATTACATATAAAGGAATATTTTATATCAATTCCTGTTTTACAAAAATTAGCTTATTCATACCATTATCAGGACAAAAACAAAATGCTAATATTCAGATTCGATAATGCTGAGCATAATCCCGATGTAAAAACATATCCTCATCATAAACATATAAAGAGAAGAATTGGGGACAGATACTTTTTATTCTTGTTTCGTTTCTTTGGTCTGTCTATTGTTGGAAGTTCGAGTTAAGCGCATCCTGCGCAACTCCTTCTATTTCTTGAAAACAAAAAGGGGCACTTCCATCATCCCTTTTTTAAATTTAAATAGTTATTTCCTCAAAGCCTTTTAGTTTGAAATCAATTTCTCCCAATCCAGCCTCATAAGACTCTTGGATAAAACCTATGTCCGCACCTTTATAACCAAACAAGGTAGCACCATAAGAATCCACTGCCACAGGGTCTACGCTTAATACTAATCTCCTAGCATTTTCAAAACTATTGTCAACATCCTCTAATCTACCACCCGTAGGTCCATGTCTCTTTAAAATTCTAAATGCATCAAGAATAGTAAGATCAACTTTAACAACTTTATTAAGATCTGCTATTTTTGGGTGTATATCCTTATGAAGTGAACCCCTATTACCACCTACCATTCCTAATGTGTTTTTAAGCGCCATAGATAAACGGGAAGTACTATGCTGTTTTGCTATAGGAACATTTATTAACACATCAACCTCATCTTGGTATATTAATTTTTCATAAAACAACCATGAATCAAGCACCTTACCACCTGGTATCTTAACATCCTTAAATAACCTCTTGCTAACGTATCTAACTTCTGCACCAGCTTCTTTTGCAGCTTTTTCAATTCCGCTATTTATATATGAAGGGCCTGGATTAATTGCGCAAGTATGATCAAGAATCTTCACTCTACTAGCTCCAGCCTCTATACACATTCCAACCAACGCAGCAACAACAAAGGGATTTGTATTTACTGCATACTCAGGTCGCCTATCCCATGCTATGTTAGGTTTGATAACAACTTTATCTCCCTTAGAAACTAATTTTTCCATACCACCAAGTGTCTTAATACCCCTTCTTACCATTTCCTTTATTACTGAGCTTTCATCATCTCTTTTGTCAATGTCACCATGTACCACAACTAAATTCTTTCTCAAGCTATTTTCTTTAAACTTTTTTAAAGGTTTCTGCCTCTCAAATGAACTCAAATATGACAGACCACAAAGACCTGCTCCTATGCAAACACCAGCCCTGAGAAAAGTTCTTCTTGAAATATTATCTTTCATAATCTAATCAAATAAAGCATCCACAAACTTTTCTGCATCGAATTCCTGAATATCTTCTACATTTTCACCAATACCAACAAATTTTACCGGTATATCTATCTCGTCCCGCATACCCAAAATGACACCGCCTTTAGCAGTTCCATCAAGTTTTGCTAAAAATATTCCTGTAATATCAACTGCGCGTTTAAATAGTTTTACCTGTGAAATGGCATTTTGTCCCGTTGTAGCGTCCAGCACCATTAGTACTTCATGGGGTGCATTTTCAATCTTTTTTGATATTACTCGCTTAATCTTTGACAATTCATTCATCAAATTTTCATGAGTGTGCAAACGTCCAGCAGTATCAACTATCAAAACATCCATCCCCCTACTTAAACTAGCTTCAAGCGCATCGTATGTAACTGCTGCTGGATCTGCGCCTGTTTGATGTTTTACTATATCAGCACCAATCCTTTTACTCCATATATCCATCTGTTCTGCTGCCGCTGCACGAAATGTATCACCTGCTGCTACCATAACTTTCTTGCCTTGTTTTATAAATAAATTGGCAAGTTTTGCAATTGATGTTGTTTTACCAGCGCCATTAACACCTGCAACCATAATCACTGTTGGTGGAACAGGCGCCATCTTTAATGAATTATCCCCTTCTTTAAGATTTTGTTTGAGATTCTCTTTTAAGAAATTGTAAACACCAGATGTATCTTCAATTTCATTAGATTTCCAGGCATCTCTAATTCCTTGTATAATTCTAGTTGCCGGAGCAATTCCTATGTCTGATTCAAGCAATATAACTTCCAACTCTTCCAATATATTCTCATCAATCTCTTTTCTGAATGATAAAAGGTCTTTAAACCTTGAAGTTATTTTTATTACGTGTTTTTGCTAAACTTTTTTTTAGTTTTTGAAAGGAAAACCATGATTTATCTTTTACGTCTTCTTGTGTCGTTGTGACCGATTTTTTTCTTGAGAACCAACCCATAATGCAAGGGCTCCCACGCAGAGCGTGGGAGCCAGAGGTGCAATTTATAATACATTCTACGGTAATAGTTAAACTATGAAGGATTAACAATTATAGAATTACTTAAACATTACTACCACAACTCAAAACACCAACCGCATTGTCATGCCTTTCTCTAATCTTATCAACTAAACCGTCATCTATCGTTATACTACCCAATTTAATATCTGGTTTTCGTTCGCCATGACAGTCTGAACCACCAGTAATTACAAGATCATATTCTTTCGCCAATTGTATATATCTTTTTCTAACTTCTGGTAGATGTGTTGGATAATAAACTTCTATCCCTTGCAAACCGTATTCTACCATCTTTGGAATCAGCGCATCTTTCTTAGTAACACCTGGGTGTGAAAAAACAGGAATACCACCTGAAGAAATTATAAGCTCTATAGCATCTCTTAATGTTAACGTTACTTTGGGCACATAAGCAGGTCCATTATCAGACAGATACTTTTGAAAACTCTCCTGAATATTGTTGCAGTAACCTTTTCTACATAAAACATCAGCAACATGCAATCGTCCAGGCGACCCTTCTTCAGCAACATCAAAAACTTCTTGATGCTCTACATTAACACCCATACTTCTAAGTTTCTTGGTTATTTTCTTAATTCGCTCAATTCTTTCAAAACGCAACTCACTTAGTTTTCCTAAAAGCGCACTATTCTTTATATCTATAAAGTAACCTAAAATGTGAATATCTGCAGGACAATAATAAGAAGATAATTCAACTGCAGGAATAATATTTATTCCCCTCTTATTACAGATCGTTTGGGCAATTTCTACAGCGTCAACACTATCATGATCGGCTATTGCGATTGTACGAAGGTTGAGTTTTGATGCTTCTTCAACTACCTGTTCAGGAGACATGGTTCCATCTGAACATACTGTATGGATATGTAAATCTGCTCCTGTACGTTTTTCATTTTCTAATTTAACCCTATTTTCTATACTTGTGGTAATCTTTTTAACCTCCTCATTAGTCTTTACATAAAGCGAATACACTTTATCCAATACCCCATTTACGAACAAACCAGATTTTTCAGTACTGTATTTTTTCGCTAAATCAATCGCCTCGTTGATAGAAACTTTAGGAGGAATATCATTCATATAAAGAAGCTCATAACATGCCAATCTTAAAATATTTCTGTCTATCACTGGCATTCTATGCAAGTCCCAATTTTCAGATGTAGAAATTATTTTTTTGTCTATTTCATTCTTTTCCTGAATACAACCTTTAACTAATTTTATAGCAAAATTACTTACATCGGATTCTTTACATTGTTTGTTACAAAAGGAATCTATCTCATTTATAACTTCATCACCACGAATCTCTAACTGATAAAGAGCTTGTAATGCAATCTCACGAGAGTGCGTCCTTTTCCGCATTTTCAAAAATCTCCGCAACAAGAAATGCTACATATTTTTAATTTTATCAAATAAATTCACCATCTCCAAGGCCGCAAGCGCAGCTTCTGCACCTTTATTGCCACCTCTAGCGCCTGCTCTATCTATAGCTTGTTCCAATGTATCAGTCGCAATAACTCCATAAATTGTTGGCACACCTGTTTCAAGTCCTACTTCAGTAATACCCCTGGCTGCTTCACTGGAAACATAGTCAAAATGTGGCGTTTCACCCCGTATCACTGCCCCCAGACAAATAATACCATTATGTTTAGCATTTTTAGCTAATCTCATAGCCGTAATTGGTATCTCACAAGACCCGGGAACCCAAAACACATCAATATCATCTTCACTAGCACCGTGTCTAATCAAACAATCCTGGGCACCTTCTAATAACCTCTTTGTAATGAAACTATTAAACCTGCTAACAACGATACCAAATGTCTTACCTGCACCAATAAGATTGCCTTCGAATGGTTTAGCCATTGGATTATCTCCTAATTAAGAGAAAGTGAAACAAAACTCTAAAAGGATAATATCAAAAAAGATTTACCCTTGCAAGGCTTTTCTGACACCCCATTGGAGTACATAACTCCATATATAGTATTACCCTGTAAAAACTTCTTTTCCCCATCCCCATTTACATGAGGACATGTTTTCATGAGGACAAGTTTTAGAAGTTCTTTGAGGCTCATAAAAAGTTAAAAGCGCCTAAAGCCCGCCCTGGTGCGATCCGCCCTGCGGTCTGGGCCATGGTTTAAAGTGAGCAATCCCCCTTAATCCCCCTTTTATAAAGGGGGAAAGAGGGGGATTAAAGAGTCCTATTTTTAACTTTAATCATTTTAGGTCACTTTAGACACTTCAAACTTGGCTTCGGCGTGAGCTCAGCCGAACGGTTGCGGCTATGCCGCGCCATGACTATATTGAATCTTGTAATTCAAAAACTATCTTTGTATTATAATCACACCATGGAAGAAGAGAAAGAAGTCGACGAAAAAAGGTTACCTATAAGTGAACACCTGGAAGAGTTAAGATCAAGGATCATAAATTCAATCCTCGTAGTTATTGGTTTCTTCTTTATCAGCTGGTTTTTTAAATCAAAAATCCTTTATATCGTAAAGAAGCCACATAATTTCACCATGGAGAATCTGGGTTTATCGCAGTCACTCCAGGTATTGAGTTATCAAGAAGGTTTCTATGCTTACATAAAGTTGTGTTTAATGACTGCCATTTTTATGGCATATCCCATAATTGTATATCAAATCTGGAAATTTGTGGAAGCAGGTTTATATAAGAGAGAACGCAGATACGTAAAAATTTTTGCTCCGATCTCCTTCATAGCATTCATAATAGGTGTATTATTTGGGTATTTTTTATTAATACCTTTTGGTCTTCAATTCTTGATAAAGATACTGGGAGGAGGTATACAGCCTATTATTACTATGAGTCAATATATATCTCTTGTCACTCTATTAACACTTGCTTTAGGTATTGTGTTTCAGCTTCCCCTTATAATGTTATTCATATCCAAAATTGGAATACTTAAGGCCGAAGACTTTATCAAATGGCGTATGTATGCCATACTTTCTATATTTATTCTGGCAGCAATAATAACACCACCAGATCCATTTACACAAGTTATGACTGCTCTACCGATGATTGCCCTTTATGAAATAGGTATTCTTACAATAAGGCCAACAAAGAAAGCGATTATACGCTTTAATATTTTATTAGGTTCTGGCGCTTTATTAATATATGTCGTTTTTTTAATATTCACACTTCCAACGAAAGCAGATTTTTTGAACTCAACAGGTGTTGTCAAAATACTTTCAGCTACAAATAATAAAGAATGGCTACCATTATCATCTAAATCTAAAATTCACAATGGAGCTAAACTGAAGACGGAAAAAAGTAGTAAAGCATCTTTCCTCCTAAAAGATGGTACCTATGTCATAATGGACGTAAATACGGAAATCAAGCTTATAGAAAATAGGAAACTTGGTCTTTTAAAGGGGCAAATACTTATCTCCATAAAAGCGAGTGAAAAACCATTTATGATAACAGCAAATAATAACATCGTAACTGCAAACGATAGTAACGTTGATATAAGAATATCAAAATACATGATCTTTGTTACAGTAACAAAAGGCGAAGCGATAGTTGTTGCAAATGGTGAAGAAAGAAAAGTGATTGAAGGAAGACAACTAAAGGTTGTAACTGGAGGTGAACCTATAAATGTAGATAGTGTTATAAAATGGTCTAATGAGATGCGAAAAAGGATAAAGGGGGAAAAATAAGAGAAAGAGGCTGTCAAAGTATTTCAATCCAGTTAAAAATCAAGTGGACTTTTTGTCTCTTTAATGGATTTGGTCTTAATCGTATGAGTATATACCATAGTTGTCCTTACATCACTATGCCCCAGCAGTTCCTGAATAGTACGTATATCATAATTGGCCTGTAACAGATGAGTCGCAAAGCTATGGCGAAACGTATGGGCTGAGGCGCGCTTACATATCTTTGACTTTCTAACTGCGCTTTTTATGGCCTTCTGCACATGAGATTCATGCAGATGATACCGTCTGTATTCACCTGTCTCAGGAACCAGGGTCAATGTCTTTGCGGGGAAAAACCATTGCCAGACCAGCTCTTTAGCGCAATTCTTATATTTCTTATCCAGTAAGTCAAACATGAAAGCACCTGAATAATTTGCATCCATGTCCATTTGATGAAGGTTCTTTACACGTTTAAGATGCGCTTTTAGTTCCGGCAGGATTGTCTCCGGTAGAGGTACCGTCCTGTCTTTTTTCCCTTTGCCATCGTGCCCGCCTGCCATCTGTCGGGCAGGAATCGTTAAAACACATGCATCAAAATTAAAATTTTGAACACGGAGATTCATGCATTCAAACAATCTCAGTCCACACCCATATAAAAGCTTGGCGACTAAATCATACGGATACAAAAGATGTTTAAAAATTGTGTCTATCTCTTCCCGTGATAAAACAACTGGAATATATGGTTTTCTTTTAGCCCTTGGAGTATCCTTTAGATTTTCAAAATCCCTTTTGATTACATGTCGGTAAAAAAATAAGAGGGCATTAAATGCCTGATTTTGAGTTGAGGCGGATACTTTTCGTTTAATAGCCAGAAAAGTTAAAAACTCCTTTACATCGTTTGAAGATAATAATTGCAAGTCCTTATTTCGTGTAAAGGACTGAAATTTCTTGACCCACAGAGTATACGTCTTTAATGTTTTCGGCGAATAATGCCGTATCTTAATTTCTGATGAAAGATTACCAAGAACTGATTTCCATTCTACATTTTCGTTTGAAAACTTTTCTGTATCAGAAACAACTTGCCTACCAGACTGCCCGCCTGAATGATGTAGTCGGGCAGGCATTCTGGCGGGGACAGATGCGATTTTATAATATAAAGATATCGCGTGAGAAGCCTGCTTTTGTTGTTCTCGTGTCTGGCGCTTTTCACCCAATTTTCTAAGAAAATTCTGAAGGCTTTCGGGTTTAATACTTTGGAAATTATACTTCTGGCAAAAATCAAGATAATATCGTAACCACTTTCTATAATGATTCTGATAGTCTTGAGGGACTTTATTTTTTACCAAAACAGTATTGAAGCGAACAGATATTTCAGATGGTATACTTATCATTGCTGGATAACATTACATAAAAGATACTATATAGTTAGGAAATTATAAAAAAATACTTGCATTTTGTCAAATATTTTATAAAATTCGTTACTATACAGAAACTATACAATAACTTGTTTATCTGTTGAAGGAAACTATTCCAATGTCGAACAATAACTTTGAACTTGGGCAACTTGTACAAGTTGATCTACGACATATTTGGACAAATGAATCAGAACAATTTACACCTTGGCTAGCCAAGGAAGAAAACTTAAAACTTCTTGGCGATACAATAGGAATTGAATTGGAGCTGGAGGCACAAGAAAAAAATGTTGGTCCTTTTCGGGCAGATATTTTGTGCAAAGATACTGCAAGTGATCATTGGGTTTTAATCGAAAATCAACTGGAAAAGACTGATCACATTCACCTTGGCCAGTTGCTAACTTACGCTGCAGGATTAAAAGCTGTCACAATCGTTTGGATTTCAAGACGATTTACGGAAGAACACAGAGCAGCTCTAGACTGGCTTAATGAAATTACAGACAATCATTTTAACTTTTTTGGACTTGAAGTTGAACTTTGGCGTATTGGAAATTCACCTGTTGCCCCAAAATTTAATATCATATCTAAACCAAATGATTGGAGTAAAACCGTGGCAGTAGGGGCTTCCCAGGTTAAAACTACTGCGTTAACAGATTCAAAATTATTACAAAGGGATTTTTGGACTGGATTTTGTGAGTATGTTAAGGAGCAAGGCTCTAAAATTAAAACAACGAAACCTTTGCCTCAGCATTGGATGAACATTGCTATAGGTCGAAGCGGAATAGGGCTTGCTGCTGTTGCATCTCTATTTGATACGGTAGCAGAGAGCTTTAGCAGTCATGAATTAAGAACAGAACTTGTTCTAGATGATAATAATTCAAAAAATTATTTTGCCCAACTCGAAGCAGAAAAAGAAGAGATAGAAAGTAAGATTGGAGAACAACTTACCTGGTATAATCCACCTGAAAAACGTATGTGCCGAATTTATATACGTAAGTCTACAAATCTACAAGACAAGAGCAAATGGTCTGAGCAACATGCTTGGCTTCTTGAAAAACTTGAACTTTTTTATGATGTGTTTTCAAATCGAGTAAAGAAGCTCGAAATAAAATAACCATGACAGATTGATGAGCAATAAAGTTTCAATATGGAGGATCACACTTTTGTCTATGCTTTAAGAATATTTTCTTTAAAAGTCGATTACCAACCAGTATATTATCATAAACAGCAACCAGTGGCATTCACTTCATTTTGTGCATAAGATATGGATTTAATTTACCTTGATTATAACTGTTTTCAGAGAGGATTTGATGACCCTAACCAAATAAGGATTCAGTTTGAAGCTATAGCTTGCGAGGAAATATTTAAAAAAGCAGAAAGAAAAGAGGTTTGCTTAGTTTGGTCTTTTATGCATGCAGATGAAAATATCCTCTGTCCTTTTGTTGAGCGCAAACTATCAGTTATTCACCTTTCTACTCTATGTAAGAAGAAAATAGGGCCAGAGGATAAAATTCTTAATCGGGCTAAAGCATTTCAACAAAAGGTAAATTTATCATCTAAAGATGCAATACATATTGCCTGTGCTGATTATTGTGGGTGTAGATATTTTATCACCTGTGATGAGTTACTTTTGAAACGTTCTAAACGGTTAAATCTTAAGATAAAAATGATGAATCCGGTAGATTACATTAGGGAGGTTGTTAAGTAATGCAAACTAAAATAATGGATGACACAGAAATTAGATTAAAAGGGATTGAAACATTATATAAATCTCTTGGAGCAACGGCAGCCTTAAGATTTCTAACACTTCTGCATCGTGAGCCTACTAATTACGTTAAAATTTCCAAACGCCTTTATAAAGATCAAACTGTAGATGAAATATTTGAAAGAGCCAGGAAACATTGGAAAAAATAAAATAATGTTCAAGGCACAGATAACAAATCGCTCAAGCTAACCCCTTTATTATGCGCAGTCTTCAAGTTTTTAGATTCTTTAAATAGGGACAGACACTATTTTATTTGACACTACTTTATTTGACAAATGAGTTTGTGAAATAGGGTCAAGTTTACACTTAACTAAATTTTAAAGTTAAGGACTGGTGTCGCGTCTTGATTAGTGATTATAGAAAAGGTATCCATTACAAGTTGTATTTTACCGAACTAGAAAAAATAATGAACCTGTTAGAGAATGGCTCAAAGAATTACCACGAAGCGAAAAAAAAGATTATCGGTGAAGATATTAAAACAGTCCAATTTGGCTGGCCAATAGGAATGCCTTTGGTGCGAAAGGTGGATGTGAATTTATGGGAAGTTCGATCTAAAATAGATAATAGAATTTCTCGAGTTATTTTCACCGTGTATGGTGAGTTTATAGTTCTTATACATGGATTTATAAAAAAATCTCAGAAAATTCCAATTAAGGATTTAAAGCTAGCAAAAAAACGATTGTCAAACTTGAGAGGTAATTTATGAAAAACAAACATATAGGTAGTAATTTCGATGGTTTTCTTGAAGAAGAAGGCATACTCGCAGAAACTGAAGCAATAGCAGTAAAAAGAGTAATTACATTCCAAATAAAGCAAATGATGAAAAAAAGACATTTAACAAAAACAGCGATGGCTAATGAAATGAATACAAGTCGCTCTGCTCTTGACAGACTTCTCGATCCAACCAATGTTTCTATAACTCTTCAAACATTAGAACGGGCTGCACTGGTTTTAGGAAAGAAATTAAAGATAGAGTTGGCTTAATTTATCTAAAAATATAAGATCATCAATTCTTTAATATGGCAAGGCCATTACGTATACAATACGAAGGCGCCGTGTATCATGTAACTTGTCGTGGTAACGAGAGGAAGGCAATCTTTAAAGATGACCCCTTGATGGAATCTTATTATATTATTTCCGCTCGATTTTACCCTCGTACTTGATAACAATTTCTTCTTGTTCAATAGTCTCTATTGAGCCAGGTCTTTTTTTTCTAACTTCCTCGATTGCCTTTGCTGCATTGTATCCTTTGCTAACAAGATAACATGCTAGTATAGTACCCGTCCTCCCTATACCTGCATCACAATGTACAACCAATTTCTTGCCATTGTCCCCTACTTTCTTTGCAAATTCCACAAAATCTTCAATTTGCTCCATTGTTGGAGCTTCAAAATCTCTAATAGGAATATGCTTTACTTCAAAACCAAATTCCTCTATCAAACTTTCATTAAGAGGAAATTCAGTAAGTGATACAATTGCTTCAAAACCGTTATCTTTAAGAAATTCAAAATCATGCACAGAAGATGCTGGTCTACCCATACCAGCTATTTCACCTTCTATTAACCAGCTAAAATTTCTAATCACTTTTATACTACAATATTTGCTTTAAAATCTATTTTTTCCCCTCTGTCGCCGATACCTTAGGCCTTACCTCTTTTTCCTCCTCAACTTCCTCTACTAGTTCAAAAATAACTCGACTGGCATTGTCTCCCAAGCGATTTCCGATCAGACGAAGTTTTCGCTCAAAACCTTCCATTTTATATTCCAATTCTGGGATATCTCCTACACTACTTCCGGATAAGACACCCATTCTACTTCCAGAAAGTCTAAGTATTCTTGTATAACCTCCGTTTCGATCAGCATACCTTTCAGCGATACAACCAGACTCACGCCACTTTCCCTCACCAAATAACTTTCTAACTATCTCTTTATTGTTTAGTTTTGACAGCACCTGCCTATAATAATGAACATAAACAGGCTTATCTACCTCCTTCTTTGCAATACCTTTTTTTGCTAATGTAATAATCTTCTCTACAAATGGGCGAACATACTTTGCCTTTTCCATAGTCGTAACTATTCTGCCATAAGTTAAAAGGTTAATGGTTAAATTGAGTCGCAGTGCCTTTCTATGACTGGATGTTCTACCTAAATGTTTTTCTTTTTTCCTATGTCTCATACGATACTTCCTTCCCTGTTTGATTTGAACCTCCAGCATTCTTGAATGATAAACCCCATTGATTGAGCTTTTTCTTAATTTCAATTAATGTTGTTTTGCCAAAATTTCTCAATTCCAATAACGCATCTTCTTCTTTTGCAACAAGATCACCAAGGGTTTTTATATTTGCTGCCTCAAGACAGTTGGATGCCCTGACGGATAAATCTAACTCGGAAACCGATGCAGCTAACCTCTTGTTTAATTCATCAGTAGAATCTTCTTCTTCTTCTTTTTTATCAGTTTCCTCAATTTGTTTCTCACCAGTTTGTGGTAATTCTCGACCTAATTCAAAGTAGTGTACAAAAGGATTTAAATGTTTCCTAAAAATTTTTGATGCCTCTGTCAGAGCCATCTCAGGAGAGACAACACCATTTGTCCATATTTCAATGATCAACTTATCGTAATTAGTCTTTCTGCCAACTCTAGTCTCTTCAACACGAATCTTAGTTTTACGTACAGGGGAAAAAATAGCATCTATTGGAATAACACCAATTTCATGACCTTTAACTCCGTTTTCTTCAGCAGTTTTATAACCTCTTCCATTTCTAACTTCCATCTCAACATTAAAATTTGTGTCTTCAGAAATAGTTGCTATATGAAGTTCTTCATTAACAATTTCTACACCATCATCAGTAATAATATCCTCTGCTTTAACTTCCCCCTTTTTTTTCGCCTCAATTCTTATTTTTTTAGGTTTGTCTGAATGTAATTTTACAACAAGATTTTTAATATTAAGGATAATATCAATTGTATCTTCTATTACACCCGGAATTGTGCTAAATTCATGTTGAGCACCATCAATTTTAACTGATGTAACCGCACTTCCTTCTATTGAAGAAAACAAAATCCTCCTCAAGCCATTCCCAATTGTAATTCCAAAACCACGCTCAAAAGGCTCAGCAATGAATTTACCATAAGTGTTAGTATATGTTTCTTTTTCTACATTTACCCTATTGGGCAGCTCAAACTCTTTCCATCTGACACGCATATACAATCCTCCCTCCTACCCCTAATATCTTTTCGAACAGGTCTAATATTGAAGACTTTCTTGACTAATCGTTTAAATAAATAATATGGTTTATTTTGAACAAAGTTCAACAACAAGCTGTTCCTGAACACTTATTGACACCTCATCCCTATCGGGTAAATGCAGAACATGACATTCTAATTCACTTTCTTTCAGTTCTAACCAAGAAGGTAGTTCCAGATTCTTATTCGAATCCACATTTAATCTTATCATATTTATACTGTCTTCTTTGTTAATAGGTTTAATTACGTCACCCGGCTTAACTAAAAAAGAAGCAATATCAACCTTTTTACCGTTTACTGTTATATGCCCGTGATTAATCACCTGTCTTGCATGACTACGGGAAAAACCATACCCGATAAGGTATAAAACATTATCAAGTCTTCTTTCTAATAATATAAGGAGATTTTCTCCTGTATTACCTTTTTTCCTCTCTGCTTTATTATAGTAATTTCTAAACTGCCTTTCAAAAACACCATAAAATCGCTTTAACTTTTGTTTTTCCCTAAAGTGGACTCCATATTCAGACAGTTTTTTACCCCTTTTTGCAAATTTACCAGACATGCCTTTCCTTTTAGTCACACCACATTTAACAGTTTCGCAACGGCTTCCCTTTAAATATAATTTTACACCCTCCCTTCTGCATAATTTACATTTAGGGTCCGTATATCTAGCCATATTATTCCCTATTCAGAAATCAAAATTTATACTAAACTTGCTTTCTTGTCTAACAGTGTTAAACTCTTCTTTTTTTTCTAGGACGACAACCATTGTGAGGTAACGGAGTAACATCTTCAATAGCCCTAACTAAAAGTCCCGCTTCCTGTAAAGCCGTTATAGCAGATTCTCTTCCAGGACCCGGACCCTTTACTCTAACTTCAACTTCTTTAACACCAAACCTCTTTCGTGCTTTCTCTGCAACATTTCTAGCAGCTCTTTGAGCAGCAAATGGAGTACTCTTTCTCGATCCCTTAAAACCAACCGTTCCTGCGCTTGCCCAGCATAAGGTTTCTCCATTTATATCAGAAATTGTTATATATGTATTATTGAAAGTAGCTTTAATGTGTGTAATGGCTTTGGCAACATTGCGTTTTACCTTTTTTTTACCCATTTAATAGCGCCTTATCCCTTTCAATAAACTAACAAGTACAAACCAAAGTATCATTTAAAGAATGCTCGGGAAAAAACTCTTGTAATCTGAAGTTTGTATTAAACATATTGCTAAGCTGATAGTATTTTTCTAAACTCCCTTTGTTTTTCTTTGATTTTATCTTCCTTGCCGATATTAAAATATTTTTTGGAGTCAATTTAGGAGATACTATTCCCAAAAGTTCTACATAATATCCATTACCTAAAAGAAATTGCGACCTTAATGCGTCTGTCAATATATCGGCGAATTTATACCGTAGCAAACCAAATTGTGTCAAGTTAGTTAAGGGATGGTGAGATTTAATTTGAGAACGCAACTGGCCATGGCAACATGGCACAACCATAATATGCTTAGCGCCGATTTTAATACCCTTGACAATAGCTTCATCTGTAGCAGTGTTACACGCATGTAGTGCAATAACTATATCTACCTTTCTGTCAGTAGAAAAATCTATAGTCTTTCCATGTTTAAAAACCATATTCCCATAACCTAAAATAGAACTGATTTCCTCACACCTTTGGACGAGTTCCTTATTGGTATCCACACCAAAGAAAAACGTTTTTATGTTAAACTCTCGTTCAAGAATATAACTCAAAACAAACGAAAGGTATGACTTACCACATGAACATTCTAGAAAGACAATTTCTTTATCTTTATCAAGTTTTTTTATCACCTTCAAAATTTGTTCGCAAAATCCAGATATCTCACTAATTTTTTTTCTCATATCCTTTTTTAACTGTCCATTGTTATTTTTGAATCCAAGACAATTCATTATATTTTCTTCTTGTTCCAAGAGATATAGTATTTCTTTACCCGACATTTTTATTAGATCTGCCAACAAGACCTTATCCTTTCATTTCTTTTACACTCTTTTTCACAGCTACCGTTCTTTTCTTTCCCTTTCTCGTACGAGCATTAGTTTTTGTTCTCTGCCCTCTCACTGGTAGTCCCATACGATGCCGCAAGCCTCTATAGCACCCTATATTTTTTAGTCGTGTTATATTCTGTGACTCCTGTCTTCTTAGTTGACCCTCAATAGTGAAATTTTTTTCTAAGTAAGCGCCTAACGTACTCAATTCATCTTCTGGAATATTTTTGGCTCGTATGTTTTCATCAATACCTATAGCCTTTAACGCTTTTTGCGATAATTTCTTACTAATACCGTAAATATAAGTTAGCGCTACGACAATCCTTTTATATCCAGGAATATCAACTCCTGCAATTCGTGGCATTTAAATAATCCTTTAAAAAATCCATTCCGCGATCTATTTGCCCTGTCTCTGTTTATGACGTGGGTTGGTACAAATTACACGCACCACTTTTTTACGTCTGATTATTTTACAATTTTCGCAAATCCTTTTTACAGATGTTCTAACCCTCATAAAACTTTCTCTTTTTCAACCCTGACGATAAATTATCCTTCCCTTAGCCAAGTCATAAGGTGACATTTCGATTGTAACCTTATCACCAGGAAGAATTCGAATAAAATGCATTCTCATTTTCCCAGACACATGAGCAATAACTTCATGACCGTTTTCCAACTTAACACGAAACTTGGCATTAGGTAGAGCTTCTTTTACTATTGCATCAACTCTTATAGGTTCTTCTTTAACCATAGGATATTTATAACATGTGCTTTATTGCAAATAAGTTCCTTTTTCCCTTACACAGTGAGAATATCAGCACCATTTTCTGTTACCACAACAGTATGTTCAAAGTGTGCTGAAAGTTTTCTGTCTCTTGTAACAACAGTCCATCTGTTTTTAAGGACTTCAGTATAATGTTTACCTACACATATCATCGGCTCTATCGCAAGCGCCATTCCCTGTAATAGTATTTCGTCCGACTTTAATAATTCCTTGTTAACAAAATTAGGAATCTGAGGGGCCTCGTGCATTTTTCTACCAATACCGTGACCTGTATAATCTCGTATTACAGAAAACCCTTTACTTTCTACATAATTTTGTATTGATCTTGAAACTTCTGACAATCTATTGTTTGCACAAATTGTCTCAATTGCTTTATTAAGTGTTTCTTCACAAACATTTAATAAATTCTCTGCCCCTTTAGAAATAACCCCAATTGGAATAGTTATAGCTGCATCTGCAACGTATTTATTATATTCCACTCCTATATCGACACTTAAGATATCTCCATCACGGAGCTTTCTTTGGCTCGGAATTCCATGAACTATTTCTTCATTTATGGATGTGCATATACTTTTTGGATAACCTCTATAACCTTTGAAAACAGGGATGCCACCTTTCTGCAACACATATTTTTCTAATTTCCTATTTAAAGTTTCAGTAGTCATACCTTTCTTTGCAATTTCATTTGCTATTTCAAGAGCATCTGCTACTATTCTCCCTGCTTTCCGCATTAATTCTATTTCACGTTTAGATTTGCAAACTATCACACACTCTACTCCGCTTTCCTCTTATCATTTAACATTGAATGTAATTCCTCAAATATATTTTGCTGAATTTCCGATATTTTTCCATTGCAGTTTATTTCTATTAATTCACCATTTTTTCTATAGTAATCAATTAATTCTTCTGTCTGTTCTCTATAAACTCTTAATCTCTCTGATATAGTTTTAGGATTGTCATCTTTACGTTGATAGAGTTCTGAACCACATTTATCACACACTCCATCTTTTGCTGGAGGCATAAACATCTCATGATAATTAGCACCACAAGATTTACAAGTCCGCCGACCTGATAGACGTTTAATTATTATGTCTTCAGAAGTCGTAAAATAAAATATCTTATCTATTTTTTCACTCAATTCATTTAAAGTTTTATCAAGGATTTTGGCTTGAGATAGGTTCCTTGGAAATCCATCTAGAATAAACCCTTTCTTACAATCTGCCGAAGTAATCTTTCCCACAACAATTTTAACTACTAAGTCATCAGGGACTAACAAACCCTTCTCAATATACTCCTTTGCTTTTAAACCAGTTTCGGTTTTAGCTTCAACAGCTTCCCTTAAAAGATTACCGGATGAAATGTGAGGTATGTTTTCTTTTAAACTAGTGTTCTCCGCTTGAGTACCTTTGCCCACACCAGGAGGTCCCAAGAAAACAAGCCTCATCCTCTTCTACCCCTTACTCTGCTAGCACCTCCAAGGAAACCACCATAATGCCTCATAATTAAATGAGATTCTATTTTTTGTATCAAATCCAAGCCAACACCAACAACAATGAGAAGGCCTGTACCGCCATAAAAACTTGCAACTGCTCTATTAATCTCAAATCCCCCAGCTATTAACATAGGTAGAATTGCAATTACGGCCAAAAATGATGCTCCTGCAAGTGTAATCCTGCTCATTACACTTTCAAGATATTCAGCTGTTCGATGACCCGGTCTAATACCGGGAATAAAACTACCGTAATCTTTCATATTACTCGACATTTCCTTTGGATTAAATTGTATCGCAGTCCAAAAATAACAGAAGAAAGCAATTAATACTACATACATAACCACATATATAAAACCACCTTGAAACATTTCAGTCAGTCGAGATGTGATCCAATACCAGAACGTTCCTGGTTCGAATCTGACCTGTAAACCTCTCGTTATAGCAGCAGGAAAGATAAGCAACGATTGTGCAAAGATTATGGGCATAACCCCCGCTTGATTTACTCTTAAGGGGAGGTAATGTTTTTGACCCCCATAAACTTTTCTACCTCTTGTATGTTTTGCCTGTTGAACTGGAATGCGTCTCTGGCCCTGAGTTATATATACAACCCCTGCTATTATTGTTAGAAATACACCTATTAATATCAACAATTTTGCAATCCCTATTTCGTGTTCTGCAGGCGCTACTGAAAAAGTAAAATTCTGTAATATCTGACTAAATGCCCACGGCAATCTATCAATTATACTTACCATGATGATTAATGATATCCCACTGCCAATGCCATGTGCATCAATCTGCTCACCTATCCACATCAGAAACATAGTGCCTGTTGTTAAAAGTACTGCCGCTGTAAGTTGAAATTGAAGACCCTGAATATGGACAGGCACTACAGGTACATTATTAATATCAATGGCATATAAAGTACGTGTCATTATAAAGGCTTGAAATAAACACAAAAAAACAGTCGTAATCCTTGTATACTGATTTATTTTTTTTCTACCAACTTCACCTTCTTTTTGCAACTTTTCAAGATATGGCACAACACCTACAAGTAGCTGGAAGATTATAGATGCGCTAATATACGGCATGATTCCTAAACCAAAAATTGCGCCCGAACTCATAGCTCCTCCGGCAAACAGATCTACCAAACCTAATAACTGACCAACACCTGTTTGTGTAAACTGCTGAAAGTAGCTCTTGAGTACTGTTGTATCAACACCTGGCATTGGAATAAAGACACCCAGTCTACATATAGCTATCAAGCCTAAGGTTATTAATAACTTATTCCTCAACTCAGGAATTTTGAACATGTTACTAAATTTTTCTAACATGAGAGTATTTTTGCTTCTCCTCCTGCTTCTTTAATCTTTGTAATTGCTGTTTTACTAAATTTGTGTGCAAAAACAGTAAGCGATTTGGTCAGTTCACCTTCACCCAAAACCTTCAAGTTATATTTCGTATTTCTAATTAATCTGCTATCTTTCAATTTTTGAGGATCGACACGTGTTCCAGAATCATATTTCTCAAAGTCTTTAACATTTATTATTGTATATTTTTTCTTAAAAGGATTGTTAAAACCCCTTTTGGGAATTCTGCGGAACAAAGGCATTTGTCCCCCTTCAAACAATAAGCGTGTTTCAGAACCTGAACGCGCCTTTGCACCATTCATCCCTCTACAACTTGTCTTACCGTGGCCAGAACCAGGACCGCGGCCGATCCTTTTTCTTTTCTTATTTTTAACAAACACATCCTTAGCGTCTATCAAGTTCATTCTATCTTTACACCTCTTAAAAGTTCGATTTCTTGCTTGGTTCTCAAAGACTTTAAACCCTCAGTTGTCGCCTTCACAACATTTAGAGGGTTTCTTGTACCATAACATTTTGTTAAAATATCCGTAATGCCTACAGATTCAAGAACCGATCTCGCTGATGTTCCCGCTTTAATCCCGGTCCCAGGCGCTGCCGGCTTCAAATATACTCTTGCAGTTTTATAACACCCCCATACTTCGTGCGGTATAGTTCCATTAATAATAGGCACTGAAACAACGTTTTTATTTGCATCTTTTACTGCTTTTCCTACTGCATTTGGGACTTCTCGGGCTTTTCCAAAACCATATCCAATTGTTCCACTTTTATCACCAACTACAACTACTGCACTAAAACTAAGACTTTTTCCTCCTTTTGTTACATTAGTACACCTATTGATTTTTACAACTGTTTCTTCTAATTTCTCTGTTTCAATTTTTTGTGTCAAGAATATCTCCTATGTTTATAAAACATCCTCAAACATTTTAGAAAATAAGATTATTTTTCCTTGCAGAATCTGCCAAAGTCTTAATTCTACCATGATACTTATAACCACCTCTATCAAAGACTACCCCGGTAATGCCAATCCTTTTTGCTTCCTCTGCTATCTTTTGACCAACCAGTTCAGCAGCCTTCTTATTTCCGCCATATAGTAACTTATCTCTGATATTTTTAGTTAATGTTGAGACACTAGCGAGCGTGCTACCAGTAGTATCATCTATTAATTGGCAATATATGTTTCTTGAACTTCTATATACACTTAACCTGGGTTTTTCTTTAACCCCAAATACCTTTCTACGTATCCCCTTGCGGCGTTTAAGCCTCTTTCTGTATTTTTCCTTTAAGTTATTCATAAACTTCTTTTATAGAAACGAAAAGAAATGCAAAGAAACTAGGAGGTAGACGCTACTGTCTTACCTGCTTTTCTACGAATAATCTCATCAGCATATTTAACACCTTTCCCTTTGTACGGTTCTGGTGGACGCAAGCTTCTAATATTCGCTGCAAATTGGCCGACTAATTGCTTGTCAATCCCCATAACTGTTAATCTCCCAGGATTTGTTTGGTTCTTAATTTCTACCTTTATACCCTGAGGAATTTTTAATTTGATGGGATGTGAAAACCCTAATTGTAAAACTAAATCGTCACCCTGCATTTTAATGTTATACCCTAATCCTATTATTTCCAAATCCTTCGAAAAGCCATCAGTAACACCATGAACATTATTAGCTAAAAGTGTACGTGTTAAGCCATGAAGTTCTTTGCATTGTCGTTCGTCAGAAGGGCGTTTAACAAGGATATGCTTTTCTTCTTTATTAACTTCTACCTTCATCATTGGATGAATCTTCTGTGTCAATGTTCCCTTAGGGCCATCAATAGTTAATACGTTTTTGTCACAATTAACTTTTACACCTTCAGGAATTGGAACGGGTTTTTTCCCTACTCTAGACATAATTTCTCTTAAAGTATCTTTACCAAAAAATGGATAAAACTACTCTTACCATATAGTACAAATATGTTCACCGCCTACTTTGTTTTGTCTGCATTCTCTATTACTTAATATTCCCTTTGAAGTTGAATATATTGATATACCTATCCCATTAAGTACTTTCCTAATGTCTTCAACTTCTTTGTATATTCTCCTGCCTGGTTTGCTCTCTCTTTTTATATAGTTAATCACTTTTTGTTTTAAAGGTCCATATTTTAAATAAATTCTCAATATACCTTGTTTATTATCAGGAATCTTTTTGAAATCCTTTATAAAACCTTCCTTTTTTAAAACTTCAGCTATGCCAACTTTAATTCTAGACGAAGGAATATTTACTGTTTCCTTACCAATCATATTAGCATTTCTAATTCGTGTTAACATATCAGCAATTGGATCTGTCATACTCATTTTAATAATACCCTCTTCCCTGAGCGAAAAATTTTTGTTTCATGGTATTTCACCAACTTGCCTTTTTCACACCAGGCACTTCTCCTTTTGATGCAAGTTTTCTAAAACATATCCTACATATTTGAAACTTTCTATAATACGCTCGAGGTCTACCACAAAGTTGACATCTATTATATCTTCGAGTTTTGTATTTTGGTTCTTTCTTACATTTTTCTATTAATGCTTTTCTTGCCATATAAACTCCACCGTTTCCAATCCATTATTAATTTTAAAATATTGAAAAACTTAAATTATGACCTAAAAGGCATACCAAACAACTTAAGTAATTCATATGATTGTTCATTTGATTTTACAGATATCACAAAAGTTATATCCATACCTTGTTCAAACTCAACACTATCAATATTTATTTCAGGAAACACTGCCAACTCATTTATACCTATTGTATAGTTTCCACGACCATCAAAAGATTCTACTGGAAGTCCGCGAAAATCTTTTATTCTTGGTAAAACAATACTTATTAGACGATCCAAAAATTCATAAGCCATTTTATCGCGAAGTGTTACTTTACACCCAACAGGGTCGCCTTTTCTAAGCTTAAAACCAGCTATGTTTTTTCGGGCCTTTGTGATAGCGGGCTTCTGACCCGAAACTATTGCTAAATGCTTCATAGCATCGTCAAGTATTTTTTTATTTTCTCTTGCTCTTCCAACACCCATATTTATTACAATCTTCACCAGTTTTGGAACTTCTAATTCATTCTTGTAATGAAATCTTTCCATCAATGTTGGAACAATTTGTTTTTTATATTTTTCTAATAAACGAACCATATCTTCAATGCTTAAAATTTACAATTTTACTCAGCAACAATTATCTCGCCGCCACATTTATAACAAACCCTAACTTTATCACCATTTTCAAGAAACTTATACCTTATTCGCACACCCTTGCCATTTTTTTCACAATTTTTATTTTGACATACTACTTGTACATTTGACCAAGATATAGGCGCTTCCTTTTGTACGCGACCGCCTTGCGGGTTTTTTTCACTACGTTTTACATGTTTTTGAATATAATTTATTCCTTCTACAACTACCCTTTCCTTCTTTAGCATAACGTTCAAAATCTTCCCTGTCTTACCTGCGTCGTCGCCTGCAATAACTTGTACAAAATCGTTTTTTCTCACATGCATATCTGTAGACTCTTATTAAAACATTACAATCTCTATACCACTTCAGGAGCCAAAGAGATTATTCTCATAAAATTCTTCTGCCTTAACTCCCTTGCAACTGCACCAAAAATCCTGGTTCCTTTAGGATTGCCATCATCGTCAACTATTACAATTGCATTTGTATCAAACTTCAAATAAGAACCATCCTCACGTCTTACATTTTTCTTTGTTCTTACGATCACCCCTTTAACAACGTCACCCTTTTTCACAACACCATTTGGAATCGCCTTTTTCACAGCAACTACTATAATATCACCAATAGATGCATATACTCGCTTTGAACCTCCAAGGACCTTTATGCACTTAGCCATTTTAGCGCCAGAGTTATCAGCAACATCTAACATAGTTTGTTCCATTATCATTTCATCAGCATCCCAATATTACTTTACAACACGAACTAATTTCCAACGTTTAGTCTTGCTTAATGGTCGTGTCTCCGCAATTTCTACCTTGTTTCCATTACTAGCTTTGTTTTCTTCATCATGCGCCTTATAAGCTGTAACCCTTTTAACATATTTTCCATATCTGGGATGCTTTACAAGCTTTTCTGATTGCACTGTAATTGTCTTGAGCATTTTGTCGCTTGTAACTACTCCAATAACAGTCTTCCTTTTACTCCTTTTTTTAGTCATTTATGTCTTTTCTTCCTCCTTTTTCACAAGGAGGTTCTTATTAATTCCTAATTCCGTTTCTCTCAAAACAGTTTTTAGGCGTGCGACATCTTTTCTTATTTGTTTATATTGTGCTGAATTACGTAATTCACCTGCCTGCCACTGAAATCTAAGGTTTAATAATTCCCTCTTACAACCCTCCAACTCTTCAAGCATTTCTTGACGTGATTTTTCCCTGATCTCGCCTGCTTTCAAATCGCCATTCTCCTTTTGACAAATCTTACCTTAACCGGCATCTTGTATGCTATCCTATTAAAGGCTTGTTTTGCCATATCCTCAGGAACTCCTCCCATCTCATATAAAATCGTTCCTGGTTTAACAACAGCAACCCATTTTTCAGGTTCACCCTTACCTTTACCCATTCTTGTTTCAATAGGTTTTGATGTAACTGGTTTGTGCGGAAAAACTCTTATAATTAACTTTCCTTCTCGTGCAACAAAATGTGTAGCTGCCACTCTGCCTGCTTCAAGTTGTTGAGCCGTTATCCAACCAAGCTCAGTAGATTGCAATCCATATTCTCCGAAACATACAGTATTTCCTCTTGTTGCATTACCCTTAATCCGTCCTCTCTGAGTTTTTCTAAACTTTACCCTTTTTGGCATCAACCTCATAATCAATCCCCTTTTCTTGTTCAACTAATCCCTTATAAATCCAAACCTTAACACCAATCGTACCATATTTAGTTAAAGATTCGGCAAATCCATAATCAATATTTGCTCTTAAAGTGTGCAAAGGAATGCTCCCTACAGTATTCCCCTCCGTTCTGGCTATCTCTGCTCCTGCTAAGCGTCCAGAAATTTGAACTTTTACCCCTTTTGCACCCATTTCCATAGTGCTATCAATGGCCTTTTTAATTGTTCTTCTAAAGGCGGCTCTTTTTTGCAGTTGTTCTGAAATATTCTCAGCCACTAATTGTGCCTCCAATTCTGGTTTTTCTATTTCCTGAATCTTTACGTCAACCGCTTTCTCCACTAATTTTTCGACACCTTCTTTTAATTTCTCGATTTCAGACCCTTTGCGACCTATTATCAAACCAGGTCTTGCTGAATAGAGAATGATCTTTGCTCCTTCATCACGTGTTCTTTCAATTTCTATTTTTGTTATTCCTGTAAAACGATAATTTTTTTTAATATAATCCCGTATTTTCTGATCTTCTACGAGTAACTTACCAAAACTTTTCTTTTCTGCATACCATCGTGATCTCCAATTCTCAGTTATGCCTATTCTAAAACCTGTTGGACAAACTTTTTGGCCCATTTTTTCTTCCTAATTAAATTTTAGAATAAAAAAATTAATATAAAATCCTTTTCCCATGTCCATGAAGATTTATATTCCTTCTTTTCCATCTGATAGTACTAAAGATATGTGGCTTGTACGTTTCTTAATCATTGCAGAAACACCTCTTGCTCTTGACCGATACCATTTACGTACAGGACCTTCATCTACATAGATTCTTTTTATATATAATGAATCTATGTCTACATCCAGGTTTTCGTTGGCGCCTGCGATTGCAGCCCTCAGTGTCTTGTCTATAATGCATGAAGCCCTTTTATTTGTAAATCTTAATATCTCAAGTGCGTTGTTTACAGACTTCCCCCTAATTAGATCAACAACGTATCTAACCTTTCTGGGTGAAATCTTAGCGTGTTTACAACTTGTTGTGAAATTCATTTTAAAACAACTAATTTATTATAAATTTAGCCTGCTCCGCCAGACTTAGCTCCTTTTTTCCTTGATCCCCCATGACCTCTATATGTCCTAGTGGGCGCAAATTCTCCAAGTTTGTGTCCAACCATATCTTCCATAATAAAAAGCTTATGGAAATTTTTACCATTATGAACCAGAAAAGTATAAGACACAAATTCTGGGATAATTATACTACTTCGTGACCACGTACGAATGGGTTTCTTGTCGCCTATTTCCCTTTGCTTTAATACTTTTTTAAGCAGCTTTTTATCAACAAAAGGGCCTTTTTTTACTGAACGTCCCATAATTTAACAATTTATGTATTTTATAAATCTAACCTTTGTTTCTCTTAGTCTTTCTTCTTCTCACTATATATTTATTACTCACTGCCTTCCTTTTTCTTGTTTTTCCTCCCTTTGCTAATAAACCAGTGGGAGAGCATGGATGTCTTCCACCATGACTTCTACCCTCTCCTCCACCCAAAGGGTGCGCAACGGGATTCATTGCTGTACCTCTCACGTGAGGCCTGCGCCCCATCCATCTTTTCCTTCCGGCTTTACCTATTTTATTGCCCATATGGTCTGTGTTGCCAACCCGACCTATAGTTGCTTTGCATTCATGAAAAATCTTGCGGACTTCACCAGAAGGAAGGACTATTTGTACATAATTACCTTCTTTAGCTAAAACACGCGCAACACTCCCTGCTGATTTAACAATTTTTCCACCTTCTCCCGGTCTTAATTCTACATTATGAATATCAATCCCCAATTGTATATTTCTAAGAGGCATACAATTACCATTTTGGTGTTCAACTTTCTCACCAGATACAACATGCTGTCCTACAGTTAAACCCACAGGAGCTAACATATACCGCTTTTCCCCATCCACATAATGTAATAATGCAATGTTAGCTGTGCGATTAGGATCATATTCAATACTTGCTACTTTTGCCGGGATATTATATTTATTTCTCTTAAAGTCTATAATTCTGTATTTCCTTCTACTCCCACCACCTCTGTGTCTAGCTGTAATTTTGCCTTCGTTATTTCTCCCTCCTGTTTTTCTTAAAGGCATCAATAAACTTTTTTCTGGAGTTGTCGTTGTTATTTCTGAAAAATCAGAAACAGTCCCAAATCGTCTTCCATTTGATGTAGGTTTGTAATACTTGATTCCCATTTAAATCACACTTTCAAATCACATAATAATTAGTAACCAAGGTCTATTCTATCTCCTTCTTTTAAGGTTACTACCGCCTTTTTCCAACCACTTGTCTTAAATACTTTATTCCTATATTTTCGTTTTTTTCCACTTCTGTTCATGGTTCTGACATCTAAGACCTTCACATCAAAAAGTTTTTCTATTGTTTCTTTTATTTGAATTTTATTTACCTTCTTATTTACCTCAAAATGATATGAATTTGCCTCATCCCTATCGCTAACACTTTTCTCTGAGTGCAAAGGTCTTTTAATAACTTGATAATAATCCATGATAGGTTTTACACAATATAATAATGAGCTAATTTCACCTTTTGATTTAATCAACTCATGTAAATTTAAGACTTTCCAATGCCTCTCTAACTATTAATAACCTGTTGTATTTAATCACATCATAAGCGTTTAAGTCTGAAGCAACTTTAACCGCTAAGTTATAAATATTCCTGGATGATTTCCATATCATTTCGTTCTTATTTAGTATTACAATAAGACAACTTTCTTTGATTCCTAAGGATTTCAATAAACTTGCCATTCTTTTTGTGCTTGGAGAATCAAATTCTAATTTGTCAACTAAAAACACTTCATTATCTTTCAATTTTGCTAATATTGCCGAGCGCAAGGCAACTTTTTTTGCCTTACGATTAATTGAATAAGAATAATCCCTTGGTTTCGGCCCAAAAATAATACCTCCTCCTCTCCACAATGGCGAACGATTACTCCCTGCTCTTGCCCTTCCCGTATGTTTCTGCATCCACGGTTTTCTACCGCCACCACTAATCTCTCCTTTGGTTTTTGTTGATGCTGTACCACGTCTCTTCCTCGCTTCATACATAACTATTGCATCTCTTAAAAGTGCCTTGTGAACCTTACCTCCAAATTGTTCCTCATGTAAAGATGCCTTTTCCAATAACTACCGTTACTATCAAATACTGGTACTTCTAACATTATTAATTATATTTACTTTCTTTTATAATGATGTAACCACCGTTTGGACCTGGGATTGCACCTTTGACAATTAGCAAATTCTTGCTTTTATCTATTTTAATTACATCAAGATTTCTTGCTGTACTTTTCACACCACCCATTCTTCCTGCCATCTTTTTGCCTTTAATTACACGTCCAGGATCAGTACCGGCACCAATAGAACCTGGAGCCCTATGCTTAGTAGAACCATGTGTGGCAGGTCCTCCTCTAAATCCCCATCTCTTAACAACACCAGCAAAGCCTTTACCCTTGCTGGTGCCTGTAACATCAATCTTTTTTATACCTTCAAAAACACCAACCGTTAAAGCTTGTCCAAGTTGGTATTCTGTATCTAAATCATCTAAATTGCGAAATTCTTTCACTATTTTTTTTACACCTGTTTTTGCTTTCGAACAATGTCCTATTTCAGCTTTAGTTGCCTTTTTCTTTTTTTTTTCTCCAAATCCAATTTGGATAGCTGAATATCCATCGTTTTCCTTACTTTTTATCTGTAAAATATCACATGGCCCCGCTTGTATTAAAGTAACAGGAATTAAAACCCCTTCTTTATTGAATAATTGGGTCATACCCAGTTTTTTGCCTAATAAACCGATAACCATATAAACCACCTTATAAAATTCAATCAGGAAAATTCTGTATGATATCAAAAAGCTTAATATATTTTTTAAGCTTTTATTTTTATTTCTATTCCAGCAGGCATATTCAGCTTATTCAAAGCATCAACTGTTTTCGCTGTTGGTTCAATAATGTCTATTAATCGTTTGTGTGTTCTTATCTCGAACTGTTCTCTAGACTTTTTATCAACGTGTGGTGAACGAAGAACTGTATATCTTTCCATGCGTGTTGGTAAAGGTATAGGTCCTGACACTTTTGCTCCCGTACGCTTGGCAGTCTCTACTATATCAATAGCTGACTGATCAAGTATTCTATGATCGTAAGCTTCCATCCTAATCCTAATCTTATAGTCTATTTCGCTTCCCATATCTCAAGTAACATTATTCAACAATCTTAGTAACAACGCCGGCTCCGACTGTCTTTCCACCCTCTCTTATCGCAAACCTCAACTCCTGCTCCATCGCTATCGGCGTTATCAACTCTATCTCCAAATTTACATTGTCCCCGGGCATCACCATCTCAGCGCCTCCTAATAACTTCGCCACTCCTGTCACATCCGTCGTGCGAAAATAAAACTGGGGCCTATATCCATTGAAAAACGGCGTGTGCCTACCACCCTCTTCCTTCGTCAATACATATGCCTCTGCCTCAAACTTCGTATGCGGCGTTATACTACCCGGCACCGCCAACACCTGCCCTCGCTCCAATTCATCCTTCTCAACTCCCCTCAACAACACTCCTAAATTGTCTCCTGCCTGCCCCTGATCCAACGTCTTATTAAACATCTCTACACCTGTAACCACCGTCTTCCTCATCTCTTCCACCATCCCCACTATCTCTACCTCGTCTCCTACCTTCACTACTCCTCGCTCTACCCGACCCGTACCCACTGTTCCCCGTCCCTTTATGCTAAATACATCCTCTATCGACATCAAAAACGGCTTGTCTATCTCTCGTACAGGCTCAGGAATATAACTATCCAATGAATCCATTAACTCATGAATATGTCCACAATTCTCACACTCCCTATTGCCACATCCACACTCTGATGCCTTCAACGCAGAACCCTTTATCACAGGTATATCATCTCCAGGAAATTCATACTTGCTTAACAACTCCCTAACCTCTAACTCCACCAACTCTAATAACTCCTGATCCTCCAATTGATCCACCTTATTCATAAACACCACTATCCTCGGCACACCAACCTGCCTCGCCAGCAAAATATGCTCGCGTGTCTGCGGCATAGGACCATCTGGCGCACTCACCACCAATATAGCTCCATCCATCTGCGCCGCACCTGTTATCATATTCTTCACATAATCCGCATGACCAGGACAATCCACATGCGCATAATGCCTCTTGTCTGTCTCATATTCCACATGCGCTATCGCTATCGTTATACCCCTCTCCTTCTCCTCCGGCGCATTGTCTATCGAATCAAATGCCCTCTCCTTAGCAAAGCCCCGCTTCGATAATATATGCGTCATCACCGATGTTAATGTCGTCTTACCATGATCCACATGCCCTATCGTTCCTACATTCACATGCAGCTTCGTCCTTTTAAATACCTCCTTGGCCATCCTTCTTTACCTCCAATAATAATTTTAAAGTTTCTTTAGAATTATGCTACACTACTGCACACACTCGTAGGCACGGCCTTATATTCTAAAGGCTCCATAGTATATGTACCCCGACCCTGAGTAATAGATCTTAAAATAGTTGCATAACCAAAAGTTTCTGCCAAGGGAATTTTTCCCTTAATCAATCTCAAGTCTTCAACTGTATTTAATTCGATAATATCTGCTCTGCGGCTATTTAATTCACTAAGCACATCACCAAGATAATTCTCTGGAATCGTAATTTCTATCAGCATTATAGGCTCTAATAAAACAGCCTTAGCCTTTTCAACTGCCTTTTTTAAAGCAATGCTTGCAGCATTGTAAAAGGCAAAATCTGATGAATCAACGGAATGCATAGAGCCATCCAGTAAAGTTACTTTCATATTTATAAGAGGATAACCACCAGATACACCACTTTTTGCAGTATCTATAATACCCTTTTCTACAGATCTTATATATTGTTTCGAAATCGCCCCACCGACTATCTTGTCTTCGAACTCAACAGTTTTTTCACCCTCGTATGGCTCCAGCTTTATTTCTACATGAGCGTATTGACCACGTCCGCCAGTCTGTTTTATAAATTTTTCCTCCAACTCAACCTCACGTTCCACTGTTTCTCTATACGAAACTCTAGGGGCACCTACGTTTGCATTCACTTTATACTCACTCAACATCCTATTTGTTAAGACCTCCAGATGCAATTCACCCATTCCAGAGACGATTAACTGCCCTGTTTCACCATTTGTATGAACTCTAAAAGTTGGATCTTCCTTTGACAATTTAGACAGAACAAAAGCTAATTTTTCTTTTTCAGTTTCCGTTTTCGGTTCTATAGCCATTGAAATAACTGTTTCTGGAAATTCTATTTTTTCTAAAACTATCGGATGGCCTTCAACACACACCGTATCACCAGTAACAGTAGACTTAAAACCGACTATGGCTACGATATCCCCTGTAGAAGTACTATCCAATTGCTCGCGTTTGTCGGCATGCATACTATAAATACGACCTACTAACTCTTTTTTATTAATCCTCGGATTATAAAGCCTTTGTCCTGAATTTATTCTACCTGAATAAACACGAATAAAAGTAAGATCCCCGTGTTTATCAGAGGCAATCTTAAAAGCCAAAGCACTAAAAGGTTCATTTATCGAAGGTTTCCTTTGTATAACGGTGTCATTTTTAGGATGAACCCCCTTTATTGGTGGAATATCAAGAGGTGAAGGCAAATAGTAACATATTGCATCTAGCAATTGCTGTATTCCTCTATTCTTAAAGGCCGCACCACATAACACAGGTATCAAATCTGACTTTAGAGTTCCTTCACGAATGGCCTTTTTTATATTTTCTTCTTTAATTGTGCTTTCATTTAAATATTTGTCCATAAACCAATCTACTCTATCGGCAATATTTTCAATCATTATCTCCCTGTATTTTTCTGCTTTCTCTAACATATTATCTGGTATATCGCACTCTTCAAATTTCTCACCAAAAGTATCATTACCGGAATCGAAAATTACAGCTTTCATCTTCACCAAATCAATAACACTTTTGAAATTTTTCTCCTTGCCGACAGGCAACTGAATTGGAACCACATTTTTATTTAGCTTTTCTTTAATTTCGTTAGCTACTTTTATGAAATCAGAGCCAATTCGATCCATTTTGTTAATAAAACAGATTCGCGGAACTTTATATTTATCTGCCTGTCTCCACACAGTCTCTGATTGCGCTTCAACACCACTAACTCCACAAAAAACGCATATTGCACCATCCAAAACTCTTAACGATCTTTCTACTTCCATTGTAAAGTCAACGTGTCCTGGTGTATCGATTATGTTTATTTGAAAATCTTTCCAGAAGCATGTAGTTGCTGCTGCAGTAATAGTTATACCACGTTTTTGTTCTTCCTCCATCCAGTCCATTACTGCAGTACCTTCGTGAACTTCACCTAATTTGAAACTCTTGCCGGTATAAAAAAGTATACGTTCTGTTACCGTGGTTTTGCCTGCATCAATATGAGCAGTAATTCCAATATTCCTGAGATTTATAAGTTTTTCTTTTTCCATAACTTAAAAAAACTAAATCTTACCATGCAAAATGAGCAAAGGCTTTATTTGCCTCAGCCATCTTGTGAGTATTTTCTCGTTGTGTAATCGCTACACCTTGTCTTTTATATGCATCTGATAATTCATCCGCTAATTTTTGATATGTAGGCTTACCCTTCTTGTTTTTTACTGCACTGAGAATCCATCTAATTGCTAATGACAATTGTCTTTTTCTTGATACTTCGACGGGAACCTGATAAGTCGCTCCTCCAACACGTTTTGACTTTACTTCAACCATAGGTTTCACGTTTTTTATAGCAGTTTCAACTATTTCCAAAGGTTCTTTGTCGGCAAATCTAGATCTTAATAAATCCATGGCTTGATAGAAGACTTTTTCTGCAACACTTTTCTTTCCTTTGCGCATTAAATTATTAATAAACTTTGAAACCAAAATACTTCTATAACGCACATCAGGTCGCAAAAAAACCTCTGTACTTCTATATTCAAGTGCCATTTACTATCTCCTACATAATAAACAATAAAAAAATCTAAAAATCATTTTGGACTTTTTGTCCCATATTTAGATCTGCCTCGTTTTCTGCCATCAACACCTGCTGTATCCAGTTTACCCCGTATTATATGGTATTTAATACCAGGAAGGTCACGTACTCGTCCACCTCTTATTAAGACTATCGAATGTTCCTGTAAATTATGGCCTTCACCCGGTATATAAGCTGTAACCTCTTTTCCATTTGTCAATCTTACTCTTGCAACCTTCCTCAAAGCAGAATTAGGCTTTTTAGGTGTTCTCGTCATAACTTGAATACAAACACCTTTTTTCTGTGGGCATCTTTCTAAATCGACACTTTTTGCTTTTCTTTGGTATCTTTTTCCTTCCTTTTCTTACTAGTTGATTTATTGTTGGCATTTATTATCCCTTCGACTTTAATTAATTAGATATTGTTGATAACAACTCATCCTTTTCGCCTTTTTTATCAAGCACTTCAATTTCTTCTCTTTTTATGAGTAGTTTGTGATATAATGAGTATCCTGTTCCTGTTGGAACTAGATGTCCAAGGATTACATTTTCCTTTAGACCTACAAGTCTATCCCTGCTTCCCTCTAAAGCAGCCTTTGTCAATACTTTAGTTGTTTCTTGGAAAGATGCTGCAGAAATAAAACTATCAGATTGTATAGAGGCTTTAGTTATTCCTAATAACAATGGTTTGGCAGTAGAAGGTTTACCATTCTTTTCTTTTGCTTCCATGTTTATTTCTTTAAATTTAAATTTGTCAACAACTGAACCAGGTAGTAATTTTGTATCGTTCGGTTCGTCTACTTGCACTTTTCGTAACATCTGTGCAATAATTACTTCAACGTGTTTATCATCGATCGGCACATTCTGTGAACGATAAACATTTTGAACTTCCTTCAATGTATACTGCTGCAATTCTTCTTCACCACAAATTCTTAAAATATCTTGAAGAACAAGAGGTCCCACAACTAATGGATCTCCTGATTTTACTCGATCTCCCCTGTGCACTCTCAAATGTTTGCCACGAGGGACAAGGTGTTCTACTTCCATTCCAGACTCACCTTTAACAATTATTGTCCTTTTACCCCTTCTCTTTTCGCCAAGTTCGATCATACCGTCTATTTCACTCATTACAGCGGGATCTTTTGGTCTTCTTGCCTCAAAAATCTCTGATACTCTGGGCAATCCTCCTGTTATATCCTCAGTTCTTGTAATTTCTCTAGGAGTTTTAGCTAAAAGAGTACCGGCAACAACTTTTGCTCCTTCTTCAACCTCTATATGCGCCTTTTCTGGTATTGGATAAAGACCTTGGATTTTTCCCGTATTATCTTCAATAATTATCTGAGGATGTAGGTCGCCTTTATGCTCTATAATAACCTTCCTTTTAATACGTGTTACAGGATCATGTTCCTTCTTCATTGTTTTGTTTTCTATTATATCTTCAAAACGAACTTTCCCTGGCATCTCTGCAAGGATTGGAGTCATATGAGGATCCCACCTGATGATTGTTCTATTCAAGGCAACTTTTTCATTTTCTTTTACCAAAACTGTTGCACCAAGTGGTACTAAATGTTTCTCAATTTGTCTGTCTTTATCATCAACAACGAGAATTTCTCCTTTTCCGCTTAGTGTGATATTTTCTCCTTGTGGATTTTCTACTACATTTAAATTATAATATTTGATTCTACCTGCTCTCCTGACCTTTATTTCAGATTCTTCAATCGATCGAGTTGCTGTTCCACCAATATGAAAGGTTTTCATGGTTAATTGAGTGCCAGGCTCACCTATTGATTCTGCCGCAATGATTCCTACAGCTGTACCTTCTTCTACCAACTCTCCTTTAGAAAGGTCCATCCCATAACATTTAGCACATAAACCTTGTGACATCTCACATGTTAATGGAGAACGTACACGAATTTTTTCGTATCCAAGAGCTTCAATTTTTTTTGCCTTTTCTTCTGTAATTAACTCGTTTTCTTTAACAATTTCCTCATCCTTAACTAAATCCACAATATTATTCAAAGACATTCTGCCTCTGATAATTTTGGAAAGGGGAATCTCAATACGATCTCCCCTGTAAACGGCACTTTTACTAATTCCATTAACTGTTCCACAGTCATAACCCGTTATAATAACGTTCTGAGCGACATCAGCAAGTTTTCTGGTTAAATAACCAGAATCTGCTGTTTTTAGGGCTGTATCAGCCAGCCCTTTTCTCGCACCATGAGTTGAACTAAAATATTCCAATGCACTCAATCCTTCCCGAAAGTTCGCTTTAATTGGTGTCTCAATTATCCTGCCTGACGGTTTAGCCATTAAACCTCTCATACCTGCAAGCTGCCTTAATTGTTGAGTACTACCCCTAGCACCTGATGCAGACATTAAATATACTGGATTGAGGTATGGCTTCCCCCCTCTAACATCATTTCTAAGTTCATCAAGCATTTCCTCTGCTACCTTCTCCCCGGCATATGTCCAAGTATCTATTACCTGATTATATCTTTCACCTTCAGTGATTATACCTCTATGGTATAGTTTTTGTGTTCTCTCTACCTCTTTTTGAGTTTTTTCCAAGATCTGAGCCTTCTTTTTTGGCATCTTCAAATCCATTATAGAAAGAGAAAGTCCAGCTTTCGTACATTCTTTAAAACCTATCTCCTTGATTTGGTCTAGAAGGGTAATAGTTTTTTCTTTACCGAGTATTTTATAACAATCTTGTATAATTCCGTTTATAGACTTATGATCAAGAGGATAATTGTAAAAAGGTAGTTCATGAGGTAAAATTTCGTTAAGTATGACACGGCCTACAGTAGTAGTACATAATCCATTCACGGATTGTTCACCTTCATTAATGATAATAGATTTGTTTGATTGTAACCTTATTTTTATTTGAGTATGAATACCCACTTTCTTCTCTGTATAAGCCATTAATACTTCTTCATAACTACTGAAGCTTTTTAGTTTTTTCTCTTCTTCTTTTTCATTTACCTGGGCAGTTAAAAAATAACAACCTAAAACAATATCTTGTGAAGGAGTAATTATTGGTTCGCCCGAAGCAGGAGAAAAAATATTATTAACCGATAACATTAGAGTTCTTGCCTCGATTTGAGATTCAATAGAAAGAGGTAAATGAACTGCCATTTGGTCCCCATCAAAGTCAGCATTGAATCCACGACATACTAATGGGTGAAGTTTAATCGCATTGCCTTCTACGAGAACTGGTTCAAATGCTTGAATTCCCATACGATGTAATGTTGGAGCTCTATTAAGAAGAACCAGATGTTTTCGTACCACTTCATCAAGAATATCCCAAACTTCTTCATCTTGTCTTACCAACATTTTTTTTGCGCTTTTTATCGTATCTGCTAACCCAATTTCCCTTAAGCATCGAATTATGAAAGGCTGAAACAATTCAAGTGCAATTTTCTTGGGAATTCCGCACTGACTTAATTTAAGTTCAGGACCAACAACAATTACAGATCGTGCTGAATAATCAACCCTTTTACCGAGCAAATTCTCCCTAAATCTCCCTTGCTTACCCTTTATCATATCTGTCAGAGATTTCAAAGGACGGTTGTTACTTCCTAAAATGGGACGCTTACCTCTACTATTATCAAAAAGGGCATCCACTGCCTGCTGCAACATTCTCTTCTCATTTCGGATTATTACCTCCGGTGCATTGAGGTCAATCAGTTTTTTAAGACGATTGTTTCGATTAATTATACGCCTATAAAGATCATTAAGGTCTGAACTAGCAAAATCTCCACTTTCCAACAATACCAAAGGTCTTAAATCCGGAGGGATAACGGGAACAACGTCCATAACCATCCACTCAGGCTTGTTTCCAGAATCTTTAAAAGATTCGACAATTGCTAATCTCTTTATTATTTCCTTAGTTCGTTGTTTTGATTTCGTTTCTTTAAGTTCTACTCTAAGCTCCTTTGATAATTTCACTAAATCTAAGTTCTGGAGCAATGTCCTTATCGCTTCAGCTCCCATATCAGCATTAAAACTGCCTTCTCCATATTTTTCCTGGGCTTCTTTATGCTCATCCACCGTCAACAACTGGCCTTCCTTAAGTGTTGTATCCCCCGAGTCTATCACGACATAACCCTGGAAATAGATAATCCTTTCCAGTACATTAGTTTTCATACCTAAAAGTGTCCCTATTCTTGAAGGCATTGCCTTAAAAAACCAAATATGAACAACAGGTGCTGCCAAACTAATATGTCCTAATCTCTTCCTCCTCACACGAGAATGAGTTACCTTAACCCCACATCTATCACAAACAATTCCCTTATGCTTAATACCCTTATACTTCCCACAAAAACATTCCCAATTACGTTCAGGACCAAAAATTCGCTCACAAAACAATCCGTCCTTCTCTGCACGATATGTACGATAATTTATCGTCTCTGGCTTTTTTACTTCACCATATGACCTGCTTCTAATCTCCTCTGATGATGATAAGGATATTTTCACTGAGCTATACTCATTTACTCTTTCATACGTGCTAATTGTCATTAGTTAATCTCCTTTATTATTAAAAGAGAGACATACATTAATTGGCTTAATTTCTATATTGCTAAAATAAAGATCGTTACAATCAAACTTGCTTAAAGTTTCTCTTTCTCAAGTTTCAAAGAAAGTCCAAGTCCTTCAATTTCCTTAGAAAGTACCTCGAATGATGCAGGGGTTCCTGCTTCTAGCGTATTTTTACCCTTAACCATTGACTCATAAATTCTGGTACGTCCTTCTACATCGTCACTTTTCACTGTAAGAAGTTCCTGCAAATTATAAGCTGCTCCATAAGCCTCTAACGCCCATACTTCCATTTCCCCGAATCTTTGCCCACCAAATCTTGCTTTTCCTCCAAGAGGTTGTTGTGTTATTAATGAGTAAGGCCCTGTAGCCCTAGCATGTACTTTTTCATCAACTAAGTGATGCAGTTTCATCATGTACATATACCCAATTGTCACCTTTTGTTCAAAGGGTTCACCCGTACGACCATCGTATAATATAGCTTTACCGTCTTCTGGTAGCCCTGCTTCTTTCAATGTATCTCTTACTTCTGTTTCCGTTGCTCCATCAAAAATAGGTGTAACGGCTTGAAAACCTAATTTTTTTGCAGCCCAACTCAAATGTGCTTCCAGAATTTGACCAACATTCATTCTCGAAGGAACTCCTAAAGGATTTAAAAGCATCTCAACGGGTGTTCCATCTTCCAAACACGGCATATCTTCCTGGGGTAATATCTTAGCAATGACCCCTTTGTTACCATGCCTTCCTGCCATTTTATCTCCAACAGACAGTCTTCTTTTCGTTGCAATAGAAACTTTTGCTACTTCTAATACTCCGCTTGGTAATTCATCCCCTCTCTTTAATTGGCCTGTCTTAGCATCTTTTTCGTCTTTTAGGAGTTCAATTTTTTCGTTATACTCTTCATAAATTCTTGTGGCCCTCTCACTTTTCCTCTTATTACTACCAGAATCGTAGTTCTCAATATCAAATTGATCTTGCAAAGCAAGAATAAGTTTAACGTCCGTTCCATATGAGATTTTCAAAGGTTGATTAGTCCTCAAATCTACAAGTACACCACCAAAAACCTGTTCTAATTCCTTGATCATTTTGACAAATTCTTTAGATATTGCTTTATCGAATTTACTTTCTGCTTCTTTCACTTCGTTCATAATTTTTTGTCTTTTTGCATCTGATAGATGCGCCTTTCGAGAAAATAGTTGCGTATTGATGACAATTCCTTCTACACCAGATGACACCTCCAAAGAAACATTTCTAACATCCTCTCCTGCTCTACCAAAAATAGCATACAGTAACTTTTCCTCAGGAGATAGTTCGCTTCTGCTCTTTGGAGCAATCTTTCCTACTAGAATATCTGATGGTTTAACCTTTGTCCCAACACGAATTATGCCATTTTCGTCTAAGTTACCAAGCGCCTTTTCAGAAACGTTTGGTATATCTCTAGTAAATTCCTCTCTCCCAAGAGTGGTCTCTCTGATTTCTACCTCAAATTCGTCTCTATGAATTGACGTATAACTGTCATCTTTCAGCAAACCTTCGCTAACCACAATAGCATCTTCAAAGTTATAGCCATCCCATGTCATAAAAGCCACCAATACATTTCTGCCCAAACTCAACTCGCCATTGCATGTAGCAGCCCCATCAGCAATAATTTCATTCTTTTTCACTTTTTGACCTTCGACTACCATAGGCTTCTGGTTTAAACAGGTACCTTCGTTCAAACCAACATATTTCCTTAAATTATATACGTCACTATCATCAATAACAATTTGTTCACCTGTTACTTTAGTAACAGCACCACTATTCTCAGCACGGACAACCATACTAGAATTCTGTGCAACTACTTTCTCCATACCTGTAGCAATAAGGGGTGGCTCAGTTTTGAGCAGTGGTACAGCTTGTCTTTGCATATTTGATCCCATTAGCGCTCTATTAGCATCGCTATGTTCCAGAAATGGGATTAAACTTGCAGATACACCTACCAACTGTTTTGGTGATACATCTATGTAGTCAACATCCTTTACGTTTACAAGTCGAAAATCACCATTAAAACGCGCAAGTAATTCCTTGTCCAAACCTTTATCTCTAAAATAAGACTGTGTATCAGCCGGTGCAAGATTTTTACCTTCTTCCTCATCGGCACGAAGATTAACAATTTCATTTGTTAGTTTGCCCTTTTTGATTTTCAAGTAAGGAGATATTAAGAAACCATAATCATCGTTTGCGGCATATATACTTAATGATGCAATCAATCCGATATTTGTACCCTCTGGAGTCTCAATAGGACATATTCGTCCATAATGTGAAACGTGAACATCTCTAACTTCAAAACCTGCTCTCTTTCTATTAAGACCACCTGGCCCCAAAGCACTTAATCGCCGTTCATGTGTAAGCTGCGCTAATGGATTAGTCTGATCTAATACTTGAGATAGTTCACCACGACTAAAGAAATATTCTATTGCTGAAAATATTGTTCTAGAGTTTATAAGGATTCTTGGTGTTAATTGCTCATAATCTTTAGTATTCATCCTTTCTTGTACAGTTCTTCTAAGTTTAAGAGATCCTTTACGTAATTCTTCTCCGAATAACTCATCAATAGTTCGGAGTCGCCTATTACCAAGATGATCTATATCGTCAATACTTCCTTCATCCTTTCTAAGTTTTGTGATATATTTAATAGAATTTACGTAATCTTCAGGTTTTAAAGTCATTTCATTGTCAGAAACTTCTTGCCCTAATTTCCTATTTAATCTAAACCGTCCTACAGGACCTAATTTATATCTTTTTGAATCAAAAAATTTATCATGAAATAATTGCTTTGCCTTTTCCAACTGCTGAGGATTTCCCGGTCTAAACCTTGTATAGACTTTTAATAAAGCATCTTCATGTGACTCTGTATAATCAGATTCCAGAGTATTAAGGATTAACGGATCGTCCATATTCTTAATAACTTCAATCTTTTTGAGATTTGAGTTGGAAACAATCTTAACCACATCCTCAGTTATTTGTCGCCCGGCTTCCAATATAACTTCACCAGTTTGAGGATTAACCAACCGGCCAACAATATACATATCTTTAAGTTTATACGTAGAAGCATAATCCCCAATATTAATAGTTTCTGTTTCGTAAAAGAACCTAATTATGTCTTCATCTTTTGAAAATTTCTCTGACATTGCTCTTAAAAAACATGTCGCAGGAAATTTACCACTTTGATCAACTCTAGTAGTTAAAACATCTTTTTTCCCAACGTCTATCTCAATCCAACTACCTCTTTCTGGGATAATCCTGCATGAGTGCATTCTTTTCTCTGCATGCAGTTCCTCAACAAAATCCACACCTGGTGATCGATGAAGTTGTGTTACAATTACTCTTTCTGTTCCATTAATTATGAACTCACCACCACCAATCATAACAGGGACTTCTCCCAAATAAACCTCTTCCTCAACCGGTTCTTCCTTATTTAACCTTAACCGAACTCTGAGAGGTTTACCATAAATTAACTTCAATTTTCTACATTCATCCGGACTATAGCGAGGCTTCCCTATTTCATATTTTATATATTCTAAGGAAACATTTTCATCATAGTTTTTTATCGGAAACGTTTCCCGCAAAATAGCTTCTAACCCTCGATTTTTACGTTTGTTTGGTGATATGTTTTCCTGCAAAAAACCAGCATAAGACTTGGTTTGTATCCGAAGAAGGTTAGGTAGTTCAACTATTTCGTCAATTTTACCATAATTTCTTACTTGCATCTTTTTCCCCTTTAACGCACTAATATTATTTCTGCATCCCAACCTGGACAAGCCAGAACCAAAAAGGTAAATAATTCATTTATTCTGGCTTGTCCAGGTTGTCAAATGAAAACCTACGGTTTTCAAACTTTCCCTTAAGTATAAAGAATAGCTTAATTATAAAGCTGTTT
>MAYW01000018.1 GCA_001723765.1 Candidatus Scalindua rubra | reverse complement strand
GACAATTTCCAGTCAAAAAAGACAAAGAAATTGTCGATTTTAGAGACTAATACAAAAAAAGGGTAGCACAGATTAAAAACATCCGCGCTCACCATAAATACTATACTACTTTTAAAAAATCAACCCTTCGACTTTCCCCGACCTCAAGGACGGGGTTTGCTCAGGGTTGATACTGAGCGGTGCTTTTTTATCCCCGCCTTGAAAAGGCGGGGTTTGAGCGCCGTCGAAGTATCAATGCTCTGGTTCATCAAGGCAAGGATGATCGCCGTGTCTACATTCATCTTTAGATAGCACGTCGCCTTCTTTCCTCTTATAACCAGTAAGCAGATCTGTATATTCTCCATGCTTCCAGAAATCATAAGCCTGATGTTCTATACCGACCTCTTTCTCAAGTCTTGCAATCCTTCTCAGCTTAGAAGCCTCTGACTTAATCTCAACAAGTTTTCTATCCTGTGGGAACGCACCCCGGTTATATGTGGCATCATCAATTGAGAAATGTGCTGATGCCTTGTATACTGCAGTTACCTGGTAAACAATCATTTCTACAGCCATCCTCTCAATATCCGACACATTATAGAACCTCGGTTGTCCACCCGGTAGCAAGCTAAATGTATGCCCGCCTGTCCAATCAGGCGCTAAATCGGTCGGCATTGGATCAAGCAATCCTTCAAGATACAATCCAACGATTATGTTAACCGCCTCACGCCACTTTGTAAAGCTTATGTGTATCGCCTCATCCATACCTTCAAGTTGATCCCTTGCAAAACGTGGAGAATGACATCCCTGACACCTCTTTATCCACGCATCTCTCTTAGCCTTATACCTTGGAGCGCCCCTATCAACCTGAAACATACCCATATGCCCGTAAGCTGTTGATACAGCCTGCGCATTATGATTACCATCTTCACCCATATGGCAGTACGCACATGTTGGCACTCTGTAATTCTGCGGCTTCATCTTCTTGCTCCAGTCCCATGTATCACCTTCCATCATGAGTATCTTTCCGTGATACGAGTTGTAATACATCTCATACTCATAATGGTCAACACCCATGTGACATACGCCACAGGTTTCAGGTTTCCTTGATTCTGCCGGAGAAAATTGGTGCCTTGTATGGCAGCCATCACACCTGTTCGAAATTATACCATGGCAAGCCGCACATCCATGAACCTCTTCTGCTGGTTTTCCTATCTGCCATGCAAACTCATTTACTTCTATGTGCCATGCATGAGCATGAGAACCCAATCCTCCAGTTGTATGTTCATCTCGTTCCTTTGGATGACATTCACCACATACTCCATGGTCGGGTAATCGCAGTTTTTGATGATCTGGTCCATGGCATTTATCACATCCAACGATAATTTCCTTTTCCATTGCATCCGTCTTCCCAGCCTTTGAGTGTCTACTCATCTTCCAATCAACAACGATGCGAGGTGTCTGCACGGTATGGCATAAGACACATTCTTCCGTCTTGAATACACCCTCAACCTCTTGTGTTGATTCATAGTAATGAGCAGGGTCATACCATCTTGCAGTTACAGGTAAAAAATAGAATATATTTTTAAATTTACCTTCGCCCGGCATTCTATCCTCCGGCCCTGTGTACTTTGCTGTCAAACCAAAGACGTAATTCTCACCAGAATCATCCCTTCCAACAGCCTGTCCATAAATCGATGATGCTACATCCTGAAACGTAGGAGCAGCCTCCTCTTCTGCATGTATGCTTTTGCAAAAATTCATTGGCAAAATCGCACAAGCAGCTATAATTAATAGGACAACAATATAACTTCTTACTAAATGAACCATTCTTTTTTTTCTCCTTTCTTTTTTGTCTAAACGTGACTAAACCAACAACTTGTAATAACTACCACCAACTCACAACTAAAGATGTAAAAATTTACATTATACTTTTTAAAAAATGTTACAACCTTCACACTTAATTCTTTCAACCCACAAGTTATTGATTATTTATTTGTAAGCACCTATGTAGCAATATATTATCATTAAATATTTACATCACCTCCCTTCGCTTTAGAGGTTGCATTATACTTAAAAGCATCTACTTGTCAATAAGGATTTTGGAATATATGTTAAAAAAAAAAGCTGGCATAGTTTTTAAACCCCTTACTATACCAGCTTCTTGTTAAAACATGCTCAACAGAGCACCAAGAATCTAAGTTTGATTCTTATCTACGATATCCCGGGTAAGGGTCTGGACCCTGTATGTTGTCCCATTGCGCACCCAAATCTACCCACTCAACGAACAAGAACCTTTCTTGATTTGTCAAAAACTTATTGTGCATAACCCTTCCTTCTAATGGAATAGGATTAGCCCTTGGTGCAAACTGTGACAATTCTTCTTCATATAGACGCCAGATAAGCAGACTGTTTATTGCTGCACTTGGGTTTACATATCGTCCGCCAATATTCGTATCCCTACCTCTCTGAGGTGCTAGTAAGCTATTATATGCTTTGCTAAAGGCTGCAACGCCTTTTACAGATACCAGCTTTGTACTGCCACTCAGATTAGGCGCCTGAGTCGCACCATGACATGAAGCACATTTTTCGTCTATTATGGGCTGTATGTCTCTTCTGAAATCAACTGTTCTCAGCTTGTCCATGTAAAGACCTTCAACTGTAGCTGAGGTTGTTCCAGAAGGACCACCATAATAAACGTCAGAAGGAACCATAACGCTATCACCGTGTTTTACTCCGGCATATTTCCCTTTTTTGTCAAGTTTTATATGTTCATGCATGAACGGAGAATCGTAATGGCTCAAATCACTGTACCACCAGTTATAAAGCGCTTTTGTATGAAGATTGAGATAACCTTTCTTGTCATAAGAACCCCAGTGACAGCCTGTACAAATCCTGCCGCCATAAGGTCTTACATAAGCCCAGGCCAGTTGAGTCTGTACTGCCATTCCTCTGTCATCCAGAATCTGTGTGCAGTAAGGCTCATCACCCGGATGTGAGCTTACGACAGAACCATCATCCTCAACATACTGGTAACCGAACATACGTCTTTGTGAGAAAGAAGTACCTGAGTTTGAGCTTGATTTCGCACCACCAAGAAGATGGCTACCAGCACCCTGTAAATACCTGCTGGAATCCGGCTCTTTAGTCTCTATTGCATTAAGTACCCTGATAGCCTTAATATCACCATGCTCCATTACCTTTGCTCTCTGGTGAGGATATGGTCCGATTGGAAGATTGGTCAAAGTAGTATCAAAGCATATTGTTGTACTCCATGAGTGAGGATATCCCTCAACCTTAACCTGGTCAAACGGCTGATAGGTCACGGTTGTAACACCAAAGTCATTTCCTGCTGTAAATGCATTTATCCATCTTGGCTTGTAACGTGAATATACAGGCTCTGGCTGATGATCATTCCACTCTGGATCGTCATATACTAGATTTCCAACTGTGCCATTAGCTTTGTCAAACCAATAAATCCCGAAATCACGTCTTTCAGCAGAAGAAACCATTAAACGGCCATCCGGCACTGGATGCGGACTTCTATAGAGCCTTCCATCATTGGTCAGTCTGGACTGTGTCTTCGAATGAGGAGTTGTCCAGCTTACTCTTGCAAGATTACCTATACCAGAATTCCTGTCCAGAGCCTCAATGTAATATATATAGCCGTCTGAACTCTCTTTCGCCTGAATCTTTGGAGTATCAGGCTGCTCACTGGTCTCATTACCATAGATGTGTCTTGGGTAAGCGCCAGTCCAGTTGTTAACTAGCAGGCATATGCTACCTTTAGAATTATTATGAGTACCATTTGCCTGTGTACTGCTGTACAAGATGTTTCCATCACGAGTCAGTGCAGGATCAAAATTTGAACTTACATTGTAAGTGATCTGGTCAATAACAGTGTTAACATTTGGCATATCAATACCTACTAATACATGACCAGCGATACGATCCATTGACTTTCCACCCTGCGGATCAAGCCTGTATACGTCAAAAGCGAATGGTCTGCCAAATTCATCTATTGAACCCTCTGGAGAATAAATACACATCAGGAAACCCATCTTTTCAACCTCACCACGTACTCTCCAATCACCTTCGAAGTATCTGTCTCTTGAGATTACCCTACCTTTACCTTTCTCAATAGCGCCGGCAGCATAGTAGAGAGGACTCCTGAATGTACCAGGCGCATCAGTCAACTGTCTTAAGTTTGAACCATCAATATTCATCTCCCATAACTGACTGCCACCACCGTTTTTGTGAACACCCGCAAATGCAATCTTTGTACAATCCCAGTAAAGGCAAGGATCATAAGCGCTCTGGAAATCCTTAGTCAGCACTTTTAAGCTTCTTGTTTTTGTATTATAAGATACGATTCTACTGTCATTAGAAACGTAGTTTGGGTATTGGTGATATGGGTCGCCTGCTAATGTTGGTTTTGATTGGGTAAACACGACAGATTCAACGTTTCCTTGAGCTTCTATTGCCATTCCCCAATAGTCACCCCATATAGCCTTACCAGGCTTATGGCCACCAGTCATGACCTGTGCCTGACAATTACTACCAAAAAGCCCCCATATTGCCACAACACCAACTAGAGCCATTGACTTTATAAATCCTTTTTTCATAAGTTGGTTTACTCCTTTCCTTTGCTAAAATATGCTAAAATAAGTTAAAGTGAGACAAAACTAACATTATAATTTATAGAGAATAGCCTCCCATTAAGGAGAGACTATTTCTCTATAAAAAATTTTATAAAGCCTTCATAAACTCAACAAGATCCTGTAACTGTTGATTCGTCAAATGTGATGTAACACCATGCATATCCTTTGTCGTTGTTGTATTATCTATTGTTGACAACAACGTAGTTGCACTGCCATCATGGAAATATGTGCCTGATGCATATATGTCTCTCAATGTAGGTGTATCAAATTCCTTCACAAGGTCCAAACCTATAATTGGCACATTGTATTCTTCTCCATAAGGATCTACACCTGCTTCCAAAGCCGCCGTGTTAAATACTGCGCCGGGTGTCGTCCTGAATCCGTCTTTACCAACGCGGCCTGTTCCAACGTCGTGTGTCTGTGCATCACTAAACAACGCTCTTGGGTTTTTTGGATCGCCAGGATGGCACTCCATACATCCAACCGCCGGATCGCTAAATACCTTCCAACCTCTCTTCTGAGCATCTGTCAATGAACCGTCTTCATTCCTGAAAGGACTTCCAGTGAATTCCAAAGACCTGATGTAAGCAATCAAAGCCTCTAATCTCTCAGGTGAGAAATTCTCACTTCTGAATACAAATCCAGGGTCACGTCCGCATACCCTGTCAATTGAAGATGTTGCCCCTACGATCTCATCAGGATGACCTGTGAATCCTTCATGCCTGAATGGAGGAAGATATCTTCCGCCACGGATATACTTTGTGTTCTTCCAGCTGCCCCATCCTTCATCTCCAAGATCCCAGATCAGGCCTGTAGTCTGACCTCTTTCATAATGGCAGCTTGCACATGAATACTCACCCTGCAGTGTCCATGATGCTTCATTAAACTGGAACTGTCCATATCTAACCAATTCGCTCTTGTATGGAGAGTGTTTTACCCTGTAATGTACCTCAGGTACTGTCAAAGGCTCTCCTCTTTCAAGCGGTTCCCATTCTGGTCCTGTCTGGATTGTTGCTATTACTTGAGCCTCTCCTGCACCTGCCATATTCACCGGCGCAGAAACACCAACCAGGCACAAAGCAGCAATCAAGCCCAATGTTAACAACTTCTTCATTGCATACCTCCTTCAAAAAAAATATTATAAAAAATTTACTTAATTTTCAACGCTTACACTATCACACGTATTATTAACGAGCCGGAGTTTGAATGACTGATACGTTGTTTGAAAAATAGTTTGCAGCGTAGAGAGTTTTACCATCTGGTGATAGAGCAACAGAACTTGGACCTAAACCTACATTCACTCTCTGAACCAAGTAGTCAACCATAAGTGTCAAGTCATTCTTTATATCATCCAACTCTTCTTGAGTGCTAGAAATAACGATATCCGTCAACTTTGGCAGATCAAGAATAGTTACCCTATGCATACTCCTAATACCAATATAAACATATTTGCCTTCTGGATCGACTGCTAAGCCGTATGGATTACCATCGTAATCGTTATGCTCATCCAGAGGCATACAAGCAACCTTTCCACCAGGTTTAGTCTCTAATACAGCAAGGTTGTTTGAAAAAATCTGAGCGTTTTCAGCCTCACAAACAGGTAACCAATTCTTTGGCTGTTCCATTGTAACAAGAACAAAAGCCCCATCAGGTGTATACTCGATGCCTCTTAAGTTAGCACTCCCAGCTATTACCCTGGTCTCGGTAATCCTTCCCGATTCAAGATCAACGAAATCTACTGTTCTGTTAATACTGCCAACTGTATCGCAAATTATAGCGCCTTTTTTCCCATCAGGCGAAATAGCAATATCCCTAGGACCATAATTTGCTGTTCGAATCTCACCGATTTTGCTATTCATTCCCGTATCAATGATATCAACGGAGTTCCACATGTTACCAGAACATGCCACATAAGCCCTTGAACCATCCTTTGACAACTTAATATTACATGGCCAGTCGCCTACTTTTATTGTCTTAACTACGGACTTGTTATTCAAATCTACTACGGATACGCTGTCGCTCTCAGCATTACACACATATGCTGTACGACCGTCCTGTGATACTACTGAAGCCTCAGGCTGCACCTGCACAGCCACCTCGCCTGTTACCTTCCTTGATCTTGCATCTATGATAGTAATACTATGACCTGATTGGTTTGTTACAACTAACGTACCACCATCTGGTGATACTGTGACGTGAAATGGGGAAGGACTATCTGTTCTTACCCTTGTACCCTGTATGAAGCCTGCACCGGCGCTTTGAGCCAATGACAAGCTTATCAACCCCGCACCCAAGAAACCCAATAACCAAGCCTTTTTCTTCATTCTTCACCTCCGAAAGAAATTAATTAATATAGAAAATTAAAAGCTAGGAATATGGGGGCATGTGCCTGACTTCCGACAAACCGTTTCTAATGGTTTCCCACACTCCTCACATTTACCAGCTTCTTGACCCAGCAATGTTGGTAAATATTCTATTCTCTCATTAAGCTTATGTCCTGTGCCGGGATCATTATGCACCTTGCCACAACCCGTACATTTAAAATCGATCTTTGACCAGACTTTCTCGCTGGTAATGTCGTCCATACATGTCTCACAAATGCCCGGATGTGGTATACATTTTCCATAGTCTGCACAATCCTTGTTTATGCAACTATATGCGATTCTCTGACATCCCCATGCCTCCGGCAGGTCCTGATGTGCCTTTGTATCAGCATATTCCTCTGACCCTGCTTTATACTTTTCATAATCCCATATATAATCAGCGGTGTCACAATCTTTAAATTCTCTTATCTCTTTACATGTCTCACACCAGAACTGCGACTGAATCTTCTTCTTTGGACAATTTTGACCTTCTCTCCCAACGGCGTAATTAGTATAGTTTGTAAAGAAATATATTATAAAGAAAAAGGTACAAACATATAAAACTTTGTCAGCAAATCTCTTTGTGCTACTCAATTTTCCACCCCGGCTCCAAAATATAATATTACAAAATTGTAACATCGTTAAAAATCTGGAACATGTGGGCATGTGCCAGACTGCTTGCAAACGGAGTCAAGCGGCTCTCCACAGTCCTTACAATTACCAAAACTTATTAAATGCTCCGCATATTCCTTCTTACGATCAATCTCATGCCCTACTCCCGGTTCGTCAAACTCCTTGCCACATTTTGTACACCCGAAGTTAAGCTTTGCTCTGCTTTTTTTGGGTGCCAGGTCATCATTACAAATTTCGCATGCACCTATATTATAAGGCAAACATTTCTTAGATCCTTCACAAAAAATACCATCCGGATTTGAGGACCATTTTTTTCCATCACGTATGCAGTGATACTCAGTCCTCAAACATGCCCAAGACGGTACAACTTTATGCTTAGCAACTTCTCCACTATGCACTTCTCCCTTGAATTCCCAGATGTATTTCAAGTTACCACATTCATTCCATGTGAAAATCTCCTCACATGCTGTACACCAATACAAATGTTCATTCTGTCTCTTCGGGCAAGGATCTCCCTCTGCCGCTATGGCATAATTTAATTGACTACTTACAAACGAAATTATGCACAAAAAGGCACACACATACAACGCCTTACCAAAGCTTCCTCTCAACGTATTCAACTCTTCACCCCCTTTCATTTAATTCTACTACAAAATAACGCGTAACTTTATTATTTAATGCATATCATGTGCCAAAATATTATAAACCCTTACATTTGGCGTAAGCCTTTTAATATGAAAGCCTTGGTTTTCAACTTTTAAAAATACAACTCTTATAAAAACAAATAATTGGCTCAAAGAAACCAATGCGCCTCTCACAACTGCCAGTAATCTATCAAAAACCGCAATGGATGTCAATTTTATTTATATAAATTTATTTATTTAATTATTATCGTATTTCTCTAGCCTATATCTAAAGGTTCCTCTGCTAAGTCCTAGCAATTTAGCAGCCTTAGTCTTATTGTTTTTACTTTTTTTTAAGCGCTTGCAAAACAAGATGTTTTTCTAATTCATCTATGGATATTCCTTCTGGTGGCAAATTAAAGTCCATCATCTTAACCGTCTTGTCTTTACCATTCTCATAACCGGAAATAGAGTCTCTAACTAAGGCAACTGGAAGATGTTCTTCTGTTATCAAGTCTCCTTTACACAATATCACCGCTCTTTCCATGCAATTTTTCAATTCTCTTACATTTCCTTCCCATTTGCTTGAAACAAGAATTTTTTCAACACTTTTTGACATTTTCAATGATAATTTGCCCATTTTAGCAGAATATTGTTCAACGAAAGCCCTTGCCAGGTGCAAGATGTCTTCCGGTCTTGCCCTAAGAGGAGGTATGCTTATGGGAAACACATTGATACGATAGTATAAATCTTCCCGAAACTGACCTTTTTTAACATACTCTTCGAGATTCTTATTACTGGCGCATATTATTCTCACATCTGCTTTTATTGTTTCCGTCCCTCCAAGCTGTTCCAATTCCTTTTCTTCAACTACCCTTAACACTTTGGCTTGAACAGCGGGGTTCATTTCCGATATTTCGTCGAGAAATAGAGTGCCTCCGTTAGCCAACTCAAAACGACCTTTTTTACTTTTCTCTGCTCCAGTAAAAGCACCCTTTTCATAGCCGAACAATTCACTTTCCAATAAATTTTCTGGTAATGCGGCACAGTTAATAGTAATTAACGGACCGCTTTTCCTCAAACTATTGAAGTGAATGGCTCTTGCCACCAGCTCTTTGCCTGTACCACTTTCACCATAAATAAACACAGTTGAATCTGTTTTAGAAACATCACCAGCTAATAAAAGTACTTCTAATATCTTTGGTGAATTGCCAATAATATTCCCAAAATTATAATGTGACTCTAACTCTTTCCGAAGATATCTATTTTCCATTGTCAGAGATCTCATCATAAGAGCCTTCTCCACTGCGATTGAAAGTGTACCGTTTTCAAATGGTTTTGTAATGTAATCGAATGCGCCCTCTTTCATCGCCTCCACTGCCGTTTCAATGGAATCATCTCCTGTTACAACAATAACTGGTAGATCTGGATCCCTTGACTTAATATGCTTTAGAAATTCTAATCTACCCATTCTGGGCACTCTAAGGTCAGTAATGATTAAATGAAGTCTCTCATGCTCAACGAAATTAACTATCGAAGTTACGTCTTGAGCCTTGACAACTTCGATATTTTCCATTTCATCGAAAATGATTCTTATATTGCGTATTATGCGTTCTTCATCATCAGTAATCAACACTCTACTAAGCATAAAAATACCCTTAAAAAAATTGAAATTAAGACTTTACATGTATCAGAATGCAAAAATACTAAAAATATCAAAATGAATATTTTTAGTTAAATCTGTGATGGTAGAAGTAATAGAACATATTAACGATGCTAACATAAAACCTACCATAAGTAAGCCGATCGCGAGAAGTGGAAGTCCAAACAATTTAGATATAAATTTGGCTCCGCAACCGGCTGGTTGAACTCTCAATCCCTCTAACTGCTCTTCATTTTTCATTCTCTCATAGTAAGCGCCTCTTTCATGTATTACATGTTCTTCCGGAATTCTTCCGGTAAACATCGCCTCATCTACAGGAATATTCTCAGGCAGTAAGTGAGTATGGATGAAATGAATTGTAAAGATAAAACCAGCGGCTAATAAGGCTTCATATCTATGGGCTACTAATGCTATACTTGGCAAATCTATAATGCCAGCAATTTTAGCAGGTATAATGCTTGTAGATTGAACTGGGAACCAAAGAATAAAGCCTGTAACAGCCATAACCAGGGTACCCCACATAAGTGATAAATATTCAAATTTTTCCCAATATATCCATCTATCAAACTCTGGTCTGGGTCCTAATCTGAAAAACCACAAAATATCTCTTAAGATGTTTAATATATCTCTAGGCTGTATTATTAAAGAATTAGGTCCCCAGAAAATATTTCTATTTTTCTTTACAATAGTTTCAAACGATAGAAATGCAAAATGTAGAAAGGCGACAAAAAAAGTAATGAGCGCACAAATCCTATGAATAAAACCTGCAGTGGGATAGCCTCCGAAAAGATTATACAGAAAACGAGCCCATGCATAATCTTTGAAAACCAGCGGCATACCAGTTAACACCAATCCGAAAAAACTAATAATTAAGAGAAAATGACCAAAACGGTGAAACAGACTAAACCGCAACATCGTATTATTTGTCATGTTCTGATTCCTTTCCTTTACGCTCATCTAGTATTGTGCCAAGCCAAGAAAGAAGTGTATGCGCGCCAAATTGCGTGAAAGTCATTAGTAAGAGGCCAATATATATTACGAAAAGAATTGTTAATATTATTTGGGGACTCTTTACAATGCTCTCAATCTGTCCAGGGTCTTTCCTGATGTTTTTAAGAGCAACCAAAGCTGACTTGTAATAACCGAGGTTTTTATATTGTGGATGAGCCACATGTTTAATAAAGCTGTCATTTGCGCCTGGATGACAATTACCACACGTTTCAATAGCATTTTCAGGACCGAGAGTAGACTCCGGGTCTGATGAATTCAATATAGTATGTTGACCATGGCAGTCAACACAAGTTGCTATGTCCGTATCTAAGTGTCCCAGTGCAGTAATCTGACCATGCAGATTATTCCGATATGAGTGAAAATACTCTATATGACACTCACCGCACTTCTCTATCGTATCTTTTCTGTGATACAAATCATCAGCTTTAGGCGTATCACGTTTGGATTTTTCCCCAGCATGACAGTGTTTACAGGTAGGTATTGGTTCTATATCATTTTCCCGCATCAACTGCACATGGCTACCTTCCAGATACTCCTCAGCCGGATCATCATGACAAAACGTTATACAATCAACAGGTTGCAGGTTCGGATAATGCCCTCCTTCTGTCTCTTCCAGGTCAACGTCTTCCAGGTCAGCGTGACAATCAATACAGTAAAAATCCTCACCACCATGTGCAGATGCATGAAATGCTTCCTCATCAACAAGCATCGAGACAATCTCCACATCACCAGTAACAGGGTCAACCCTTACTTTAATATCTACCTCTTCTGGGTCGGTATGGCATTCTAAACATTCACTGTTCTCTTGAGCAAAGAGATTTTTTGAAGAAAAAGTAGAAATGAATAATAAAAGGAATGATAAAAATATTACTTTGGAAATTTTGTTGTGGTCATATACTTCTAAGAATGTTTTTAGCAAAGAAACCACTTTATGATTCCCCCCTCTTTTTTAAAGAAAGATATACTACTACAATACAGTGGGTCAAATCTTTACTACGGCAAGAATTTTAGCTTCAAATTGCTGCTACTTACCTCCCCTCCTTTTACTTTTGGGAGGGGAGTGAAAGAGCAATTTATTGCCGTTACTTGAAAGATACTAATGTGAAGCTTTAATTTACAAATTACTTCCTAAAGAAACAAAAAACATTATTATTACTTAGCATTAGGTGGCCTTGTCTTATACCACGGATCCTGCTCTAAATAACCCTTCCATTTCTTCTTGTCTACTTTGGGTAATACATCATCAATTGCATCATGGTCCCTGTGATCATCTCTCTTAATATAGTCTTTAGTAAAAATTCTATCTTTATTTTGGCTATTTTTTTTACCTTCGCACTTAGGGCACTTATTCTTGGCATTTGCATCTTCCCAGTGGCACTCCAAGCATTGTTCTTTTATTGTCTTGTACTTATTTATACCAGCCACATATTCCCCTGCATCATATTGAACTTTCCTTGCCATCATCGGGTCTTCTTTTAACAATTTCTTAAATGCGTCCTTACCCTTCTTTTTATAATTTTTCTTTACTTTTGCGTATTTTTCACCTGGTCCATGACATGCCTCGCATGCAACGTTTTCTATAAAAGGACCATATTTAGATTTACCCTTCTTTATTTTCATCTTATATGCCGTTGCGTGGCACCTTAAGCACTCAGGGTCTTTCTTTTCTTCATCGGTTTTCAACCTTTTGAAAGTATTATAATGTTGATTCTTCATCTTCTTATATTCTTCACCTTCAAAGCAACCTTTTGCCAAATGACATTTGCAACCCGCATTACCCACAAATTTATATTTTTGCTTTTTTGCGCCATAACTCTCATTACTCTGAAAGATTATGAATGATGATAATGTAATAACTGTGAATGCAACAATAAAACTTCTTAAATTAAAGCCAAACATACGTATTCCTTCTCCTTTCTCTTAAATCCAAAAATAATGTTAAAGATGTACTCATAGAATTTTCCTTTTGTTAATTATTTCTTAGCAGATTTACCAACGGAATAAACAGTTTAAATCGCTAAATTTTATAACATTCAGGATTTTATCAAGACCAAATTATCGTGTCAAGAAAAAACTATAAATGTGAAAAAACTATAAATGTTGTTTATAACGAATAGTAAAAGCATAAAATTACATATTTTAATAAAATACCCTAAGCTGGACAAGAGAGAACCAAACATGTTTAATAAATTACAAATCTCAAATTACAAATTCCAAACAAGTTCCAAATTACAATTACCGAATGATCCAAACCAGTTTGTTTGTAATTTTGGATTTGGTCATTGGAATTTGTTTGTTATTTGGGATTTGTTATTTGGTGCTTACCAGATATTCGGGAAAATTCCATTAATAAATATTTTGCCAAAAATGGTCAAAATATTTTTTATAAGAGACTATTGTTCCTTCTCATCTATGAAATTTTCTACAAAATCGGTATGAACATCACCAGTAATAAAACGTGGGTCCATAATAATTTTAAGATGAAGAGGTATTGTTGTCTTTACGCCTTCGATTCTATATTCGTTTAAGGCCCTTCTCATACAGGCAATTGCATCTTCTCTACTTTTTTGATGCACTATCAATTTGCTCAGTAATGAATCATAATATGGCGGTACTTCATATCCAGTATAAATGTGTGAATCTACCCTCACACCCCTTCCTCCCGGAACACTGCACATCGTTATCTTGCCAGCATAAGGTCTAAAACTATTATTTGGGTCTTCAGCATTAATCCTGCATTCTATTGCAACCCCTTCACTTTTTACCTTCTTTTGACGTAAATTTAATCTTTCACCATGAGCAATTCTTATTTGTTCTTTAACCAAATCCATGCCCGTAATCATCTCAGTCACAGGATGTTCAACTTGAAGTCGAGTATTCATTTCTATGAAATAGTGTTTACCTTCTTCATCCACTAAAAATTCAACGGTACCCACATTAGTATAATTAACTGCCTTTGCTATCTTTAATGCTGCTTTACAAATATCTTCACGTAATTGATCCGATACAGTTGGGGACGGTGCTTGTTCTAATAATTTTTGATGTCTCCTCTGAATGGTACAATCTCTTTCACCCAGATGTATTACATTGCCATAATTATCTGCTACTATCTGAACTTCGATATGACGTGAATGTTCTATATATTTTTCTATATAAATAGAGGAATCTTTAAATGCTGCTTCTGCTTCACGTTGAGCGACTGCAAGTGAATTGACCAAACTTATATCATTATGAGCCACTCTCATGCCTCTCCCACCACCACCAAAAGACGCCTTTATCAAGACTGGATAACCTACTTCATGAGCAATCTTTAATGCTTGTTGTTGGTTTTCTACAGTTGAATCGCTACCAGGAATTACGGGTATTTTATTTTCGGCTGCTAATCTTCTAGCTTGAATCTTATCACCCATTTTTGTCATAACCTCGGATGATGGTCCAATAAAAACGATATTGGAAGATTCACAAACCTCAGCAAAATGACTATCTTCTGCCAAAAAACCATATCCTGGATGTATAGCTTCAATATCAGCAATCTCTGCAGCGCTAACAATACTCGGAATATTTAAATAGCTTTCTTCCGCCTCCCCAGGTCCAATGCAAATATGAGCATCTGCGTATTGCAAATATAATGCGTTTTCATCAGCCTTTGAACATACGGCCACGGTTTCAACGCCAAGTTCTTTACAGGATCTTATTATTCGTAGAGCTATTTCTCCCCTATTTGCTACCAAGATTCTTGAAAACATAATTATTACCCACCTTGTTCAGTTATTTCTACACAAAAAAGAGGTTGTCCATACTCAACAGCAGCGCCGTTCTTTATTATTATCTCTGTAATTTTTCCTTTGATCTCAGCTTTTACTTCATTCATGATTTTCATTGCTTCTATTATACAAACAACTGTTTCTTCATCAACCTCATCTCCAATATTTACATAAGGTTCTGCGCCTGGCGCATTAGTATAGAATGTGCCAACTATAGGAGCTACAATTTCCGAAAGATTTACACCCTCATTCGACGTTAAGTATTTAGTAGTACCTTCTTGCAACGATGGTTTTGCAGAGGGTAACTGAATACTCGTTTGCATCGAATCCATTTTATCTTTCTTTAGACGTATCTTAGTTGCTTCTTCCTCAACCTCGATTTCCGTAAGGTTATTTTCATTCATTAATGAAATTAAATTTTTTACCTTCTCAATTAGACCCATTTCGAAATATCGCTTTGTTTCTTATGAGAGTGAATGCAGTATCTACCGCTTCTTTGGCATTTTCACATTTTATTATTCCATTGCCACACTCTTCCCCATAAGAATGACGTCCTGCAGGCAACTGATCCAAATCCCATGTTTTAATACCAATAACAGGTTTTTTTCTTATAAGGGCAAAGCTGATTTCAGAAAGAGTGCCAAGTCTACCGCTTACCGCTATCACGGCATCTCCTGAATAAGCTACCAAGACATTTCTTGCAAAACCCAAACCAGTTGGCATGGAAATATCTATATAAGGATTTGCGCTATCGGGGTCTTCACCAGGAATAATTCCAATCGTAAGACCACCTTTTTCTTTTGCGCCTTTTGCAGCCTCAGCCATCACTCCTCCAAGACCGCCACATATTAAAACCGCCCCTCTTTCCGCAATTTCTCTACCAACCTCATTAGCAACTTTAGCGATTTGAGGATTTAATGTCCCATCACTATTTCCACTTCCTATTACGGATATACAGATTTTTCTTGGCATTATCTACTATTGTTGGCAATTTTTTCTTCGAGCGTTACTAAATCAAGGTCAGAAAGGAGGTCTAGACAAAATTTAATTTCCACATTACTTTCACTGAGCACCTTTGCAAGTTTGGCAGCTTCTTCTTTGGTTAAACCAATCGTAACAGCAGGTAATAACTTTCTTCTATTCACTACTTGCATATCTTCCTCCATTTCCCGAGCTGGAAGTATTATTGAAAATCTTCTGTTGTATATAATTTGCTCATCAAGCGCTCTTTCATGTGCCACTATTGCATCTTGGAATAACCCCTTTTTCTTATAGGAAACTGAAAGATTACTATGTACATCCTTATAAAAAGGATCAATATTCACAACCTCTTCCCAGGTATTAATTGCTTCATCAAGATTACCTTCAAAGTAATACGTTAATCCAAGGTTATATAATGCTTCTATATAATCAGGTTTAATTTTTAATAACTTTTTATATAAAGAAATTGCATTATCATATTGCCCTTTTTGAAGGTGAATTAATCCTATATTATTAAAAGCTAAAACATTATCTGGCTGAATGTCAAGAACCTTTTTAAATTGATAAATTGCTTTATTTACCAACCCCTTTTCTTTATAAGCAATTCCCAGGCTAAAGTGCGTTTCTGGATCGTTTGGTTGCTTAATCAAAATTTGTTTATACTCCTTGACTGCCTCTCTGTACATTTTGTTTTCAACGTAAACAACTCCCAAGTTATAACGGGCGTCTAACAAATCTGGATTTATCTCAAGAGCTCTCCTCCATGTGTAAACAGCTTCGTAAAACAATCCTTTTTCATCATATGCGTTTCCAAGATTGTAATAAGCATCTGCAAAGCGGGGATCAATCTCAATGGCTCTTTCCCACGCCCTGATGGCTTCATCAATCATACCTCTTTCAAATAAAACGGAACCCAGATTATTATAAGCATCAACATAATTATTATTTATCTTTATAGCTGTCTCATACGATAAAAACGCTCGATCCAATATCTTTTTTTCATAACAGGCGTTTCCCAAACTATTGTAAGCTTCTGCATAATCAGGTTTCAATTTTATAGCATTATTGTATTCTTTGATTGCGTTATTTATCTCATTTATATTCATATATGCAATAGCAAGACAGTAATGCGCTTCAGGATCGTGAGGATTAACTTCAATTGCCTCTTTAAATTTATTTATGGCCTCTTCAAACATACAGTTTTTGGTATACGCAACTCCCATATTAAAATATGCATCTGTGTCGGAAGGGATAATTTCTATTACCTTTTCCCATGCTGCTATTGCTTCTTTCAATAACCCTTTTTCCTCATAAGCATTTCCCAAATTATAATAAGCCGCTACATTCTTTGGATCTATTTTTATAGTCTTCTCCCATGCAGAAATTGCCTCGTTTATCATACCTCTATCATAATAGGAAACTCCAAGATCATGATAGAAATCAGAGTCATTTGCACAAAAAACTATATTTCTTGGAATTATAAGCATTGAAAAGATAACTACTAATAGGATTATTTGTTTTCTCATCATTTATACCGTTATTTTTCTCTTTTTTTTTACTTTAACTTTCAATTCTAATTGTTTTTCCATTGATGTTTCAAACTAAACCGGGATTTTCGGAATTCTCGTGAGAATAATTGCAGATTCTACAAGATTTTGGCATATATGGCAAGTTCTTTAAATTCCACTACTATATCTAGATATAAGACGAATTCATCTTGTTTTGGAATTATTCATGTAAAAAGCTTTTACAATCACATTCTAAGGACATAAACAAGAAGGCATGTAGAAATGTAAATTAGTTAGATGCCTTTGAGTACAAAAGCCTAAGGGGTTGAATAATAGGATTTATGTTACGTGTTGCAGGTTATGGTTTAAGCCTATACCTAACCTAAAAAATGCAGCTTTTCAGTGTGTGATGTAATTAACCTGTCTGTATGCAAAAAACAGGCAGTCTCTAAATCGACAATTTCCAGTCAAAAAAAAGCAAGAAATTATCGATTTAGAGACTAAAGTTACTTCTTTATACCAAATCAGAAAAAAAACTCAACATAAATCTTTAAAGATGTAAAACTATTTGGCATAAACTTGATATACTCAAAATCTACCAACCTGGACGAGCCAGAACCAAGAAGGTTAAATATTTCGTTTATTCTGGTTCGTCCAGGTTGTCAACACTTGCGAAATGCTTAATTACCAAGGTTTATCCAAACGCTTTTTACCTGCGTATATAGTTCCAAGGTATGAATTCCTAATTCCCTACCAAAACCACTTTGCTTAAATCCACCAAAAGGTGAAGCGGCATCGAACGTGTTGTAAGTATTTATCCAAATTGTACCAGCCTTCAACTCTCTAGCAAGTTTGTGAGCTTTTTTTATATCTTTGGTCCACACAGCGGCAGCTAAGCCGTAAATTGAAAAATTACTTTTTCTTACCATATCATCCACATCATCAAATGTAATTGCAGACACAACAGGACCAAAGATTTCTTCTCTTGCAATTTTCATGTTATTGTTCACTTCATCAAACACTGTAGGCTTAATGAAATATCCCTTGTTTCCACACCTTTCACCGCCTGTTACCAGTTTTGCACCTTCTTGTTTTCCACTATCAATATAGCCTAATATTTTATCAAATTGTTCTTTAGAAATCTGGGCTCCCATCTGAGTACCAGCATCTTCAGGATTTCCCACACGCAGGCTAGAAGCCTTATCTGACAATTTATCTACGAATTCATCATGAATGCTCTTTTCAAGGAATAACCGAGAACCGGCACAACAGACTTCACCCTGATTGAAAAATATACCCGTCATTGCGCCGTTCACAGCACTATCTATATCAGAATCTGCAAACACAATATTAGGAGACTTTCCACCTAATTCTAATGATACCCGTTTTAGATTTTTTGAAGCTGCCTGCATTATAAGACGGCCGGTTATGTATTCACCCGTAAAAGCGATCTTATCAACATCCATATGTTCTGCAAGGGCAGCTCCTGCTGTAGGACCATATCCAGTCACGATATTCAAAACACCATCCGGCAAACCAGCTTCCTGAGAAAATTCGCCCAACCTTAAAGCAGATAAAGGTGTCTGTTCGGCAGGTTTTAAGACCATTGTGTTGCCGCAAGCTATTGCGGGCGCAATCTTCCACACAGCCATTAATAAAGGGAAATTCCATGGGATTATCTGGCCAACCACACCAACAGGTTCCCTTATGGTGTAATTAAGAAATTCACCCCTTACTGGAATTGTTTCTCCATGAATCTTATCAGCCCACCCTGCATAATATAGCAAACAGTCAAGTACTAACGGTATATCAGCGGTCGTTGTTTCACTAATTGGTTTACCATTATCCAGGGTTTCTAGCCAGGCTAATTCTTCCTTATTTTTTTCTATTAAGTCCATTATCTTTAATAGAATTTTGCCTCTGTCACGGGCATCTGTCTTTCTCCATGGGCCTTCTTCAAATGCCTTGCGGGCAGCCTTAACAGCATGGTCAATATCTTCCCTATCTCCCTCTGCAACCATAGTAAGAACCTCTTCCGTTGCAGGATTTATGGTATTAAATGTCTTGCCAGAAACAGAATCAACCCACTTCCCATCAATAAATAATTTACCTGGTTTAATATTTACTTTCTCTTTAGTAATCATCTTATTTATCCCCCTTATAAAAATTAAGTAGAGAGTAGCAAATAGATTGTAGAGAGAATTATTTCCATTTGTCAATTAAAGATGCTAACATAGCCCTAATCTCATTCAATTCTGACACACGCATATTAATTACTTCCTGAGAAAATAACTTTTTTAATCTTTTATACCTTCCTCTTGCCTCACCCGCTGAGCCTTTTGAAATTCTAACCCCACACTTTTACAACAAACACTTTTTTATGCGTTTCTTTAAAAATAATAAGGCATTACCATATCGTTTTAATTGTTTTTCTCTATTTTTTGCATCTTCTTTTGATTTGTATGCCTCATAATAGACTAATTCTATAGGCAACATCCTCAGAGTGGTATAGTTTTTCCCTTCATTATGTTCCTTTAATCTTCTTTTTAAGTCTGAGGTATAACCAATGTAAATTTTCTTAGTTTTAATACTCTTTATAATATATACATAATGCATAACTTAAAAAAGTGAGGGGTTACAGCTTTTTGATATACTATAAAATCTTCAATGCTTTTTATTTTTGTATTTTCCATCTCTCTACTTTCTACATTCTACTCTCTACAGTTATAATAAAAGAAAGATTGCTAAAAGTAATAACGAGCCCCCCAAAAAATGTTGAGAAACATCCTTGACTATATTCCTGGTTTTTGTTCCTATGATTTTTCTATGCTTTTCGACAACACGTTTAAAAATGCCCTTAAGTTCATCACCGGTAGCATCATGAATATATGTGCCACCGGTTAGCTTGGCAATTTCTTGTAATAAAGAAGGATTGGGTTTAGTCTTGATTATTTCGCCTTCCATATCAACTTCGTATCCAATTATGTGTCCATTTTTATCCTTCTTTGGAATTGGTGAAGCTTCTAACGGATCTCCAATACCTATCAAATAAATTGAAATATCCTTTCTTTCGAGTAACATTTTAACAGCCTCTGCAACTTGACTTCTAACCGCTAATCGTTCTTCGCCATCCGTGAGAAAGATAAGCACCTTTTCTCTTTGTACCTTGCTGAACGACTCTATTGCAATAAGCAGCGCATTTCCAACATTCGTACCATAAGGTACGAAACGCGCATAGTTTTCGTTAACCATGTGCAAAATTCTTAAGAAAATACTATCATAATCCATCGTTAAATAAGGAAGCATGGAAAATGCACGTCCTGCAAACACTACCAGACCAAGATAATCATTTTCAAGGTCTTTAATTAAATTTTCCATCTCAATCTTTGCCCTTTGTAATCTATTAGGCTTTACGTCTTCAGCCAGCATACTTAATGACACATCCAGGACAAAAACAATTTCCATCCCTTCTTTTTCATAATACTCTTCAGTAGTTTGCCATTTTGGCTCTATAAGTACCATACAAAGTCCACAAAAAGAGGCGCTAACTACAAAGCCTTTGATAATATTGCGGATAGTAAGTGGTATTTTACTAAATCTTTGTAGTATGTTAAGTCCACCAAAACTCTTTAACCACTTCCTTTTTCTTCCCGTTGAATAAAGATATGCAAGAAAAATAATTACAACGGTAAAATATATATAAGTTAAATACTGTTCGTGTGAAAAGAATAACATTTTTTTAAAGAAAATACTGCACTTGATAATCTAATCAACTAATCAACTTGACTATCGTGGCAATTATAGCCATACCGGCCGCCAGCATAGCTCCCAAACGTAGAGTTAAGTCATGTTTAAGTCGGATTTCCATTTCTTTTATGTCACGGCTTAAATCACGAATGTCTTGTTTGGTGGCAAGTTTCTCATCGATGATTCCGGCTAAAGCCTCTGCCTGTATTTCTGCTTGTTCTTCCGTAAAGCCTGCTGATTTGAGTTTTTTGGCATATGCCAATGTGTCAAACATTGCCGCATCAGACATTATGGAGACTCCTTACGAATTAGATAAATTATCATATAAATTTTTATTATATCCACATTGTATCTCATCCTCAAGTTCTTTTACTTTTGCAGATAATGCTGATTGTCCTTTGTTGTTCTTGAAGTATCAGTCTGCTCTGATGGTTATTTTCTATATCACGAGTTTCCCCAAAAACAGGGGCTGCGGTAAAAGCGTGAGATGACCAAATATTAAAAAAGGAAGCGTTTGCTCCCTTTTTCCCTACTTCCTCTTAAAAAATGGGACGTCACCATCTAATCTTTTGATCACCACTGTATCTATATTTATTCCCCCATGGGATGAGTTTTAAGGACTGAATTCTTTCTTCTCTCTCTTGTTTCACGGGGCTGAACAATGTTGTGAGTTGTTTTTGTCCCAATCGCATTCTTTCAAGATTCTTCTTTGCCTTAAAATCCTCAGGATCTATTCTAAGCGCCTTCGCATATTCTTCTGCAGCCGTAATAAAATCCATATTTGTTGCTATTAAATTAGCCCTGTTATATATAGCATTTTCTTTAATTGCATCATTGTTTGATCTGGCTGCCTGTTTAAATTCTACCCCCGCTCTCTTATTATCTCCCATTAACATCAATACCACTCCAGTATTGTACGCAATATATAGGTCTTCTTTACCCAAATACTTGGAAAGCCTGTACAATTTTGATTTCCTCGCTTCTTCCAATGACTCAAGAGCTTTATTGTATCTTCCCATTACTATGTCTTTTTTTACATTATCAGTTAATTTGCATTGATTCCAAAATCCCCTTCCACAAGTTATCAAAACGATTGCCAGGATAAGAAGCGATACTTTAATTATGGTATTTTTGTTCATTTATTTTTTCCTTTTTTTGCCTCGATGACACTAAGACACAAAATCACTCTGGTCTTGTATCGTAAGGGCGTATTGCCATACGCCCCTACAACGCATGATTCAAGGAATCTTTAGCCAGATATTTTCTATTAAAACCATTCCTAATAAGAAACAAATACTAATAGCTGTAGGAAAAAAGAATAGGTCTTTCTTTTTCACAACCTTTTCCATTATTATCTTATCCTTTTCAATCCTGTCAATTTCTGAATAAAACTGTTCCACCTCTTCATAATTCTCAGCTGCAAAATATTGCCCACCCGTTGACTCAACACCCCTTTTCAATGACGCTATCCTTTCAGCAGCCTGTTCATGCTCCACGCCTGTTTCACCAGATGAAGGTACGGCAACCACGTATACCTTGACCCCCAACCTCTTAATAAAACGGAGTGGTCTGCTCGGCTCCATTCCTACATTGTATATGCCATCTGTAAACAAAACTATTACCTTATTCTTCATTGTGCCTCTTTTCTCGACCATTTTTACAAAATCAAGCGCATATTTACCAAGCCCTTTCTCCCTGTTCATACTCTTTCTTAACTTGTTAATTTCATAAACCTGGCCCATATCCCTTTCAATAAGAGCAAGTATGGAAGTGAAAAGCCCTTCACCGATGGCAGTGCGGACACCAACATGATGCGGCTTAATCCGGTCTAATGACTTATCTAACAGTTGTGTTTCCCATGTAGGCAATACAACGACTACTGCATCTGTTCCGTAAATGGTAATACCTATCATATCATGACTTCTTTTCTTTATAAAACCCTTTGCAATATCCCTGATTTTTTCCATTGCTTCACCCGTCATACTGAACGATGTATCTATGGATAGTATTATTTCACGCCCCTGGTATGCAACTTCTGTTTCGTGATAGTCAAATTGTGGCTTGGAGAATGCAAGGATGGCAAAGAATATGGCGAGAAAGCATAATACCTTTGGCAGTCGTCTTATGAAGGTTTTGATATTCTTAGTTCCTTTTAAATGGCTCGTACTTGAATAACCTAAGTATTTCTTTTCCCTTCTTAAAAAGATTAAGAAAACAAAAGGAACCAATGCTATAAGAAAGATGGGATTTCCTAAATTCATGCCTTGCAATTTCTAAAATCTATTTAACTAAAGTGTTAATAATAACCGCGCTTCTTGGTTTCTTTCAAAATCTCTTGTACCTCATTCATGGCTTTTTCAACCACTTCCTTATCAACATCACCAAAGATTATAGAGTCAAACAATTTAAGCGCATTATTTGCACTTCCAACTATTTTTTCCGCTAACTTTTTACTTCTAATTGTATTGATAAGTTTCGTCGTGGTAAATGAAAGCACTTCTTCCCCGGGCATCTCCACCAATGCTCCTAAAAAGACCCTTGAAGCACAATCAACATTAATAACGGACTCTCTCAATTCATCAGTTTCCACATCAGTATTAAAATCTGCAATCAGATTTTCTAACTTTTCCGCGTGTACAAGGGAAGACTCTGCCATCCTTTCTCTAACAACCTTAGCTACCTTGCTTGTAAGTTTTCTTATTTCGTTTGCTCCTAAAACAATTATTATGAAAACTCCAATAACGATGGGCAAATGACCTTTCAGACGTGTATCCCTTTTCGAATATACAACAGGACCTTTTATGCTTTCAAGAGGCACATCAATTCTTTTTAATAAACTATTAATTAAAACAGGAATTGCAGGAGTATTTATCTCTTTTGTTTCAACTAATTCTTTTTTGTCTTCTCGTTCAGATTCTCCTTCATGCTCAAAATAATACAGTACGGGCAATGAAGGAATTTCAAAATCTTTATTCTTATCAGGCAATTCATAAATTGAGAGTTCATATTTCATAGTTGTCTTTCCCAATCGACCTTCCGTTTCCTCATTAATGTTGAAATTTATTACCTGAAACGGATTGAGATTTAGTTTTTCCATATTTTCTTTAAGTATCCTTACATATTTCTCATGCCATATTGTAAGTTCATATTTAAGCCTATCTCCAATATCCAATACATCTCTATCCAATTTCGTCTCTACCATAATTGGAACCTTCTTTAATGCCATGCGAGTTGTCTGTGCTTGCCCGGTGGTCTCATTTGCTTCATCTTTATAAGGAATAGAAAATGAGGGTATAGTATACACTCCCTCTTTTGCATCATCAGGCAAAGATAGTGTGTAAGTTATGACACGGAAATCACAATCATTATTAAATATTTGTCTTTCCCCAATAGTTACATTTTCTATCTTAAAGGGAGAAAGATCAACCTTTTCAAATTCTTCTACATTTACACTAACGCCCAACTTCCATATCATCTGCAAAGTCAAATGTATCATTTTGCCTGTGATGAACCGGTAGTTTTCTACAAACAGCCATAACTCAACTGGCGCACTTATTTCGGGTATTAAACTATCTGTATCACGTGGTTGAACAGAATCTCCATACTCTTGTTTTTGCCCATAACCTGACTGCTGAGCTTTACAAGTGTTAAAACTTATAAGAAATACAAACATACACAAAAAGGTTATAAATAAAACTCTTTTCATCTCTTTATCCTGCTTCTCCGCCTCATTCTCTTATCAAAAAAATCTGACAAGGCCCTTGTCCATTGCTCTTCATTCTGATCAGTCATCAATGTAAGATAATCAAGATTAAGTTTACTAAATAAATTAAAATGTTGTGAATTTGCAAAAAGACCTTTAGACAAATCTAAATATTTCACGCTTTGTGTTTCTAAATCCTTTATTGCCACAAAACCTCTTGTCTTAGGAAGTGTTTCTTCCCTTATATCAGATATAATTACGGGAATAACATCATGTTTTTTCACAAGGGATTTTAATGATTTTTCATAATTAAACGGTGCAAGGAAATCGGATAGCACAAACACAAGTGAAGGTGTAAATTGCATGCCATTCAAAAATTCAAAAGCACAATTGATATCGGTAAGTATGCCTTTATTTCTATCATACATTATGTTTTCGGCAATTCTTATACTCTCTTTTTGTCCTGATTGAGGAGGAAGATATTTTTCGATTCTATCAGTAAACGTGATGAAACTAACAAGATTGCCGGTTTCAGTTGCAGATTGAACCAAAATGGATATTATAGATGACTGAATGTCTTCTTTAGTAAAATTTGTCGAACCAAACTTTTTTGATCCGCTTCTGTCAATCAAAAAAAATATATTGGTTCTTTTATCTACTAACTTTAATCTAACATGCAAAACTCCAGTTCTTGCAGTAGCCTTCCAATCAATAGCCCTGAATTCATCACCAGGCTGGTATTGTCTTAGTTCATCAAGCTCAATCCCCCTTGTTGCGTTCAAATAACTGGAGAAAGCGCCTTCAAAAAGATTAGCAACCATTCTCTGTATATGTAACCTTATCTTGCTTCTCAATAAATTAACTCCTTTCAGTCGTTAATTTAGTGCGTTTTGCTTCACAAACGAAATTTACAAATTCAAGTCGTAGGGCAAGGCTTCAGCCTTGCTTTTGCGCATAGGCTAAGCAAACCCAAAGGTTCGCCCTACTTCTTAATTCAATGACATTACTCTTGCGAAAGAACTCCCATAAATCACGATTTATGTTCTTACCTCGTTTACCGTTCCCATTCCAAAATGGGTACCTTTTTTAATATATTATTAATTATATCGTCAGGCTCAATCCCCTGAGATTCCGCTTCGTGCGTTAAAATTATTCTGTGTCTTAAAACAGGATAAGCCATTTTATGGATGTGTTCAGGCAGTATTATCTCGCTCCCTGTTAAAAAAGCATAAACACGTGCTGCCTTTGCTAGATAAATTGAAGCACGAGGTGAAGCTCCATACATAATCAAGTTATTTATATGTCCATTTCCATCAGCATCTGGCCTTGTCGCTCTTACAATGCGTGTTGAATATTTCAATATTACAGACTCTTTGTGCAAAGGAATCTTTTCTGTAATGAAATGCCTCAATAAAATTATTTCTTCAGGACTTAAGATAGCATTAAGCTCAACTTCTTCATCCAACACCTGTCTCTCAGTAATCTCCCTTTCTTCTATATACGAAGGATAAGTAATCTTGATTTTAAACATAAACCTGTCAATCTCTGCCTCTGGCAAAAGATACGTACCAGAAATTTCTATCGGATTCTGTGTGGCAAGGACTGTAAATAACTTTTCCAGCTTAAAAGTATCTCTTCCAATTGTCACCTGTTTTTCTTGCATACACTCTAGTAAGGCACTTTGAACCTTTGCAGGCGCCCTATTAATTTCATCTGCTAAAAGCAGGTTAGTAAATACCGGCCCTTTTTGTACCGTACTTTTTCTAGTTTCAGGGTCACACAATTCAAATCCTGTGATATCACTAGGTATCAGGTCGGGTGTAAATTGAACCCTTTGAAATTGTGCATCAATTGCCCTTGACAGGGTCTTAACGGTTATAGTTTTCCCTAGTCCCGGATAGCCTTCCAATAGAATATGACCATCAGAAAAAAGAGCAATAATAATAGCTTCAATCATCTCATCCTGGCCTACTATGACCTTTTCAACTTCCTTTTTAACCCTCTCAAACTTTTCTCTTATATATTGAACATCTTCAAAACTATCCGTTTGCACTTCTTCCATCACCTTTTATTTCTCCTAAATCGTAAAATAAATTAACCCCCTCTAGTCGTACTACAATTGCAAACTGTAGCGGAACCTTCAGGTTTTCACCTCCATGCCTGCCTGTGCGTAACCGCACGCAGACAGGGGTTTGGTAAGCAAAAATAGTTATTCGAACGTTTACACCCGTCCGAATTTCTTTTGAACTTTGAGTTTTGACATTAAAACTATTTTGGTTGCGGCTACGTTGAGCTATGATTTTCACGCATATTCTTGGCCAATTTGAAAAAAATAACCAATAAAAGTTTACAAAATATTAACTTTAACAGAAAATATATTATATTAAGTGTTTAAATATATAGGGTTATGAAAACCATTTCCTTGCCATAATCCTTAAAAATAATGAATAACTTTTAACGGTTGATAGAAATTATAATTATTCTTCAATCTTAGAAAAAGGCTAATTTCAGCCAATCCAAGTATAAATTAGCGACCAACAGGAGCTAATTTAAATTATATAAAAATTAGTTTCACTGTCAATTAAGATTAAGATTTTATACTTGACGGTTGGTGAACCATTGTTAGAATGAGAAACCTTCGAGTTAGCGCATCCTGCGCAACTCTTTCAAAATGGCTACAACGACATCCTTACCCCGTCGAATAATAACATACAAAGCCATTTGAGGTTAAGTGCTTTTTTCTTATTGCTTAGCATAACTTATGACATAAAATGACCTATTCTACGGGGCAGGTCGTTACTTCACGCCATTTTGACCATGTGCTTGCCCCGTTGAATAATAACTTATAGAATTACTCGAAGATTCAATTATTGTTAATTCTACGGGGCTTGCCCTGTTGAATAATGAGTTATGAAGTTTGAGGTTAAGTACTTTAATCTTATTGCTTAGCATAACTTATGATATAAAATGACATATTCTACAGGGCTTGCGCACAAAAAATAAGATTTTGAAAGACTAAACATTAGATTACTCTATAACCAAAAATATTAATATGACTAGTGGGAAAATAGGAATAATTGGCGGAAGTGGTTTGTATAACATTGAAGGAATAAAAGACATCGAAAATGCTAAAATCGAAACACCTTTTGGGGAACCATCTGACCAATATACCATTGGAACCCTGAAAGGAAAAAGTGTTGCCTTCCTTCCTCGCCATGGAAGGTTTCATAATATTCTACCATCTGAACTCAATTTCCGCGCAAATATCTTCGGCATGAAGAAACTGGGAGTGGAAAGGATAATCGCCGTCAGCGCTGTTGGAAGTATGAAGGAAGAAATCAAACCACTGGATATAGTCATTCCCAACCAATTTTTAGATCGTACAAGAAGTAGAATAGGTACCTTTTTCGGCGATGGTATTGTTGGACACGTAAGCCTTGCTGACCCGGTATGTTCAGTCCTTGCCGAAACCCTTTATAATGCAGCAAAAAAGACCGGCGCTAACGTTCACAAAGGAGGTACTTATGTTTGCATAGAAGGACCTCAATTTTCAACCAGGGCTGAATCATTAACCTATCGACAATGGAACGTAAGCGTTATAGGTATGACAAACATACAGGAAGCAAAGCTCGCCCGTGAGGCTGAAATATGTTACAGCACACTTGCACTTTCTACTGATTATGACTGTTGGCATGAAGGTGAGGAAGCCGTTACTGCTGAGATTGTCATTCAGAATCTTAAGAAAAACGTTGATACGGCCAAAGCTATCATTAAGCATGCCATCCCCATGATAGGAGATAAAAGGAGTTGTAAATGTGTTAATGCAGCAAGTGATGCTATTGTAACGCAAAAGGACAAAATTCCTGATAAAGTAAAGAAAAGCTTAAGTGTTATATTTGGAAAGTATTTTTAGCAATTAATGGGACACTGATTCTCGCAGATATACACAGCGCAGCGAAGTTGCAACCAAAAGTAGGTCGGATTTGGAAATCCGACATTAATCAATGTTTTGGCGCGTAAGAAACACGCCCTACTTATTTTATTTTGCGCTGGTTCCGGCTTGTAGCATGAACCAGCATTAGTAAGTGAGATTATCATAAACTATACATTGGATACATTATTGTCCAATGTGTTTTACTTACTAATTGTACTTGAAGTTTTAAATTTGTTAGATTTGAGAATGTTTTTATTATTACCTCCACTATCCCAGTTATATTTTAGCTCTTCATATTTCAAAGCCTCCTTACTGTATGTTTAAAGAGTAGTTTTAAGTATATTTTCTTCTGTTTATAGACATAAAATCTTATATAAAACCTAACACATTTTTTAATTCTTGCAAAAATACTGATAAATTGTTCTTAATCACTAGGCAATTATTATTCGATGTGCTTTATTAATGACAGTGCCTATATCCATTAATTGTATTTGCAGTATTTCCACAAGTAGTCAATTAAGTAATCAAGATTGCAACCTAAAACGATAATATATTTATCACCAGCACCTGCATAAATAATCAATTTATTTTTTAGTACTAAAGCGCCAACAGGGAAAACGACTGCAGGTTCGTCGACAGGGTATTGATCATTACCGTACAGTTCGTAAGGATTCGAAGGAATATATATTGGATTTGTTGTACGACAAATAACTTTTCTAGGATCATACAAATCTAATAAGGCAGCACAAATAGAATAACTTTTCTTAATTCTTTTAGATAAACCATACGCCTTACAAAGATTCTTTTTTATTTCTCCAACTCCGTGATAGATAAGCAACCAACCTCTATCGGTTTTTATCGGTTGCGTGCCAGGTGCTATTTTCACGTTTTCGTGATTATATTGTCCGCTTTTAAAAAGAACGCTCTGACTTCGTTGCTCATATATTTTCTGCCAAAGAACCATGTGCTTAAAAGGTTCCAGCAATTGCTCTATTCCTGCTTCAAGATGAACTAAGTTGATAGTAGTTCTACCATTACGACTTTTGGAATGGACGTCATTATAAAAACGCAATAAGACGTAATGTTTACAGTCTACAGGTTCGGGGAAAGGAACGGCGTTACGCGAGTCGAATGATTTAACAATGCAGTGGTATTTAATATTCACAAAATCCTTGGTGGAATATATGGCTGTTCTATCTCCATGATTAGATGCACTGAATGGCGGTTCGATTTTTCCACAGCCAATCAATAAGTGTCGTTTTTTGTGCTTGATAATCCGTATATCCTCTATCCCATATCTGAAGTCTCCATGCTCTTTACCATTACTACAAATTACCATATCTTGTAATCTTTTAAAATGGATACCATCATTGCTTACCAAAGGCCATACTTCGGAAACATAATCTTCCATATGGTATCTGTGAATGCCAAGCTTTTTATCGAAAAACGAAATTTTCTGATATCCTTGATGGCATCTTGGTGTCAAGACTATCTTATCATTAAATATCTCAGTACCTCCATTGAAGACGGCTCCAGGCATTAACTTACCGTTTTCGTAACATGTGAGTCCCAGGTCTTGAGGCTTTACTACAGGATTCTCTTCAAAGGAATCTATAATGAAGATTACCTCGCCTGAATCCAACTTGACGACTTTCCCATCGCCTAATTTTTCAATAAGACTGTATAACTGAGATGTCATCTTTCTTTTTTCTCTTTAGCTCTTCAAATAGTTTAACGGGAATGACTCAATAAATTAAGGTAATAGCTTAAACAAGCGCTAATTTTTCCTTGATTTTTGTAATTTCGTTATCCAGGCGATTAAGTTCACTGCGAACTACAACTTCTTTGCCGAAATTGTCAAATCGTTCATTAAGTTTGTCTATCCTCTGATTAATGTCTTTTTGCAGACTGTCTATCCTCTGGTTGACACCGTTTTGCAATAGATCAAACCTGTTCTCAAGGTCTCCAACACGGTTATTCAGATCGGAAATACGACAACTCATTTCATCAAGTCGGCCTTCAATCCGATCTAAACGTGGAATTATCTCAGAAAGCAATACTTTCTTTGCAACTTCCATTATCTGTTCAACCTTCACACTTATTCTCCTTAAATCTCACAGACTTAGAATAGACGGTTTAATGCTACATCAACCATTATTTAAATGCAACCAAAAAAATGGTTTATTAAGCTGGGGGGCATTTAAAATTAGATAGGAATAAATAATGGACGGTTTATACTCTGTAAAGAAAAATCAGTTGGTAACAAAACTACTTTTGTCTCAAATATTTATAACGCAAAATAAGGATAACTACACTAAATAGTAACGCTACCGCATTTGCCCCAATTATTATTACATCTTCAAGGTGTATTCCATAGGAAAGCCACAGAGAAAGCCCAAAGATTAAAAACATATACATAACTGGCGAGACATCTTCCAACTTCTTTGTTCGTATACCCCTTATTATCTGAGGTACAAAACCTGAAGTAGTACCTATAGCTGCGATTATGCCTACAATTTTCCACTCCATATAAATTAACTCCCTATTTAATTGGAAAATATTAAACAGCAGTTTGAAAACCTACAACTAATTTCCGCCCCAATACCGCTAGCGCAGATTCAATTCGAGGAAGTTTCGAAGGATGTCGAGGATTTAGGAGGCGGCGTACTTCTTTTTCATCACAATGTAATCGTTTTGCAAGTTCAACCTTTGTTATTTCTTCTTCACTGATCGCCAAATAAAGAGCAGCTTTAGCAGCCATTTGGACGGAAAGGGGAATTGGATGATATCTTTTCCTGATAGGAGAGGGATAAGGAATGGTCAATTCCATTGCAATCCGATTAGCAATGGCTTCCTCAAGGCAGTCAGTAGCCCCGACAATGGCATCCCTCAGACCTTCTCCTTGTGTAATTGCTTCTGGCAAATCAGGAAAAGTAACAACAAAGCCTCCATCTTTTTTGTCAGGGGTGATTTTAGCGGGATATATGAAATTTTCCATCTTTTACTCCTTTAAATCTTTCAATGAAAGTCCAAATTGGGCAATCATGACGTGTAATGTACCCGTTTTGAGTTCATCCTTGGGGTTACGTACGATTGTAAAACATTTACCATAAAACAGGGTTCCGTGGCTTCCCTTGCCGCTACGGTGAAAAAATTCAACACTAACCCCTTTTTTTCGGCCTAACTTCTTAACCTTTCGAATGAACTCATTGCCAGTCACTGTTAATAATAATCGGACATTTTTTGACCGTATGTCAAGAAAATTTTATGAACTGTCTTTTTAAATATTTTATAAGTATAAATAATTTCATCTTGCATATACGAAAATTTTAAGATATGTTAAAATAAATAAAATTTTGATAATATCTTACATGAAATATGTTATGGAGGAATATGATCTATGGTAAAGGAAATCGATCCAAATAAGTCAGTCTTTCCAATCAGTGTAGCGGCAGAGATCTTGGACGTAAATCCCCGCACCTTGAGAATCTATGAAGAAAAAGGGCTCATCAAGCCCTCCAGGAACGACGGAAACCGACGCCTTTATTCACTAAAGGACATCAGCCTTTTAGAATATGTCCACTATCTGATCCAGATCAAGAGGGTAAATGCTGCTGGGGTCAGGGAGCTCCTCTCCGTCCTCAACACTTTACCGCAAGATAATCGTGATGAGTTAACCTCTCGTGTCGAAAAGACTATTGAGAAACTTCCGAAGGACAAACTGGAGATGTATAAGAAGGGAGATAATGATATCACGGAGGATCTAGTTTCTGAGTAAGTCCCCCGTTTTGTTGGTAATACTTCCTATAGCGTTTTACGTTTAACACTCCTATCAAAATTCATCCGCTTTGCAATCCGAAAATGCCTTCTTATGTCCAAAACTATGGAGAATATTTTAAGTTTTTTTCCTACTTGTAACTACAAATTCGCAAAAGACTTGCATAATACATATAACATAATATTCATAATTTATGATAATAAACCTTGCATATTATATGTAATTTGTTTATTATACTTCGTAATAAATTATATACATAGATAGAAGGTAAAACTATAGCATTATGCGATATATTCAGTATACTTTCATCTTGTACTGTTTGAATATGCTTTGCTTATTATGACCACTTCAAATATTCCATAGTTCCAGGAGCGAGTAAATAAGTAACAGTCTCCGAAAGTCCCTTAACACAATGGGTTATAGAATTCCAGAGACATTTAATTAAGCCTCTTTAACATTACATAAATTTTTACAAAGGAGAAAACAATGTCACAGGCAAAGGCAGGGGCCAATGTAAAAGTTCATTACACCGCATCTTTAAAGGATGGTAAGATGTTTTACTCATCGAAGGAGAAAGAGCCGGCAGAATTCACTATTGGAGAAAAAAAGCTCATACCTGGTTTTGAAAATGCAGTAATTGGAATGACCGTAGGTGAAACAAAAGAAGTTTGCATACCTCCAGAAGATGCTTTTGGTAACTACAATGAAAATCAAGTAGTTACTATTGAGAGATCACAACTTCCTTCAGATATTGATCCTCAAGTAGGTGTTAAGCTTAATACTAAAACAAATGATGGAAAAGTCTCTGAGGTAACTATAACAGATATTACTGACAAGACAGTAACCCTTGATGCTAATCACCCCCTGGCAGGCAAAGAACTCATTCTTGAACTCGAACTTGTAGCAATAAATTAAAAAGAGAATGAAGGGTGAAAATCTGTTACATTTATTTTAAGAACTTTTGTTGAGTAAAAATGCTTAGAAATTTTAGCTGGTTAATAAAGGGTGAAATTGCTGGTATGGCAAGACCGGAATCAACAATTAAAAATTTTGAAATACTTAAAGACAATGATATTGAAGCAATTGTATCACTTACGGATTTTTCTCTTGACAAGGGGCTGATTGAAGAATTCGGTTTTGAGGTTAAGTATATTCCGGTTAAAGATTTTAATCCTCCAGGAATAGAGCAAATTGAGGATTTTTTAGATTTTGCAAAAAGAATAAGGGCAGATGGTAAGAAATTAGTTGTGTATTGTGATGCCGGTTTAGGAAGAACTGGAACCATGCTTGCATGTTACCTCGTAGATAAAGGAATTAATGCTGCAAAAGCAATCGAAATAGTTAGAAGAAAGAGGCCAAATTCTATAGAAACAGAAGAGCAAAAGAAGGTTATATTCAAATTCTGGAGAAAAATTAGAAAAATAAGTAAGGAGTAAGTTATGTATACAATTCTTCTTGTAGAGAACGATGGGAGCTGAGTAGAAACCAGAGTATAAAACCGCCATAGTCCAGCCCCAAATATATGGTGGTGTGGGAGGAGGGGGGCTGTGAGGCTCCTCTCTATCCCGTTTAATAAATTGGAGATTAAGCAAAAATGTCTAAAATAAGAGTGCTTTTTCTTGACGATAACACAATTATGAATAATCATATAAAGGAACTTCTGAATACAAAAGAAAATGTTGAGGTTGTTGGCGTAGTGGAAAGCGCAACACAGGCTATTAAAATGCTTAGCGAATTGTTACCTGACGTAATAATAGACTTTAAAATGCCCAATCTTAATGAGGGCTTTGGAGAAACGTATAGGAAGAGAATGATAAACCCTGAAGCAAATATAATAGTTATAACAGCGTATGTTGATGAAGAGGATAGATATCAAACCTTTCAGAGTGATGCTTCTGATCATTTGATGCTTAAAGAATCTACAACAATAGAATTAATTTCAGCAATTAATACAGTAGCAAAAGGTAATACATTTTTAAATGTAGAAGTTTCTTGTATATTTGTCAAAAAATTAAATCAAGCATGTTAAGTTTGATATGGAAAAAACGATTCTAGAAGTGACATATAACACTATGGTCTATACACTCAATAATGAGTACGTAAAAACTATATCTAAATAACAGGATTATCAGGAAGCTTATAAGATAATACCAGGAGATTTTGTATGGAAAAACAGGATCAAAAGATTAATGTCCTCATGCGAAAAGGTGAGAAAAATGGGTTTATAATATATGAGGAATTAAATGATACCTTACCTGATAACGTATTGGTGCAACCAGAGAAGGTTGATGAAATATTAATAAAGTTAGACGAATTAGGTATTGATCTAATTGAAGAGGTGGATATAGACTCCCGTGGCACAATAGAAAGAGATGAATTACAAGGAACTGGAAAGGAACTTGGCGAAGATGAACTAAGGACGGAAAAGATTGATGACCCTGTAAGGATGTATTTTTTACAGATGAGAGGAATCCCTATTTTGTCAAGGGAAGAAGAGTTATCGTTAGCCAAGAAGATTGAAACTACAAGGAAAGGATTACTTAGAAAAATACTTGTATCTAACTATTCACAAGAAGCTTGTTTAAAAATTTTAGAAGATATTATTAATGGAAACCTTTCGTTCGATCGCACATTAGCTATTAATGCGGTACATGAAAATCATAAAGAAAGGATTCTCAGGCGATTGCCTGAAAATGCAAAAACACTAAAAATACTATTAAAGAGTAATAAAGATGATTATTACAAATCAAAAATGAGTAAAACTTCTGCAAAAAACAGGCTGAGACTATTAAGAAACATTAGAAATCGCCAAAGGAGAGGTGTGGCAATTCTAGAGAAATTAAATATCCGTACTAAGATGCTACAGCCAATAGTAAATCAATTACAGGAAATGTCTTATGAAATGAATAATAATGAAAGAAAGATTAAACTACCTAAGAAACGTGATAATGCGCATGACAAACTGCGTAATTCAAAATCAAGAATTAATAGGTTTAAGAACATAGTACTAGAATCCCCTGATAAATTAAGAATGAAAGTTGTGTCTATTGAAAAGATATACGAGGAGCACGAAGCTGCAAAAAGGGAACTATCAAATGCAAACCTGAGATTAGTAGTAAGCATTGCGAAAAAATATAGAAATCGTGGTTTAAGTTTTCTTGATTTAATACAAGAAGGGAATACGGGCTTGATGAAAGCTGTAGAGAAGTATGAATATCGAAGAGGTTACAAATTTAGTACTTATGCTACATGGTGGATAAGACAAGCTATTATACGTTCTATCGCTGACCGCGCGAGAACCATTAAGGTTCCTGTTCATATGATAGAAACAATGAATAAAATTCGAAATGTCTCAAAAAAGTTAGTACAAGAAAAAGGCAGAGAACCAAGCATTGCAGAAATTGCAAGGGATTTGAACATATCTATTTCTGAAGCAAGGAGGGTATTAAAGATTTCCAGGCAACAAATTTCTCTTGATACGCCTGTGGGTGAAAATGACGGTTGCACGTTTGTTGATTTTATAAATGATGAGAAGCCAGAATCTCCAGCCTCAAAAGTTGAACATAATATACTTAAGGAAAAGATAAAAAGTGTTCTTGATACACTTACATATAGCGAGCGCGAGGTAATTAAACTTCGCTATGGCATAGGAGATGGTTATACATATACACTTCAATCAATCGGTAAAAAATTTATGGTTACTCGTGAAAGAGTAAGACAAATAGAAATAAAAGCAATCAGGAAGCTACAACATCCTGTCAGAAGCAGAAAGCTGGAAGAATTCGTAGATGATGTCGGGCAAAAACACTGTGGTGGTATCTTTACACAATAAAGGGGCTACAGCCAACCTAGTATCAAGATGGCAGCAGTCTGTCAGTTATGTATATGATGAGCGTTACAAAGAAGGTGTCATTGTGTTTGGTTGAAACAACATTAATATAAAAAATATATTCTTCGTTCATATTGAATATAGCGTTTTAAATCTTGTAATTCCAAAATCGGAAGATATCGAGACAAAGCAAATTGAGGTAAAAATCAGATAAAAACCCAAAAAGTAGGAATACTCATGTCACAAAAAAACGTTTATATAGAAGAACTTCAGGAACAATTGGACAAGTGGAATGCAGAGATTGACAAGTTGGAGGCTAGGACCAACGAAGTTGAGACTGATGATAAACTGGCGCTGCAAGAGCACATAAAGGTGCTGCGCGAAAAAACGTGATGTTGCGCAAGCAAAGATCGATGAATTATTTAAGGAAACAGCAGAAGAACTCTGGAAAGAACTAAAGGAAGGGGCCAAGAAAGCCTTTGATTCTCTAAAAGAGGCTTTTGAAAAAAGACGATCTGACAAAAAAAAGAAATAAAGGCTTAACTTTATTCTATTGGTGCTCAAGCGTTGTGGGCAGAGCCGAAATCGAGGATAAAACAACTATTAAAGTCAAGCAGGATTCCTTTTAAAAACCAATGTTTCTAACTCTTTCTAAATATCATATCTTATAAAATGTGTGGAATTCTTGGTGTTTTTGGGAAATTAAATAAAACCGAATCTCATTTTGAAGCGATGTTACAAACGTTACAGCATCGTGGGCCAGATAATAAAGGAACTATTATGTGGTCTGAGTTTTTTCTCGGCCATCAACGACTTTCGATTGTTGACCCAGAATGTGGACATCAGCCTATAGAATCTCATGATGGTATATATTTAATTTGTAATGGAGAGATATATAATCATCAAAGTCTAAAAAATCAATTAAACTACAGTTTCTCATCTAATAGTGATTGTGAAGTCATAATACCACTCTATCAGCAAAAAGGCTCAAATTTTTTGAAATATCTTGACGGAATGTTTAGTTTCATACTCTCAAAAAAAGATCACTTTTTTGTTGCTCGTGACCCAATTGGTATTAAACCTTTATATTGGGGTTTTGATGATGAAAATATTTATTTTTCGTCGGAGATAAAGGCCTTGCTAAATACAACTGACCGTATTAACGAGTTTCCCAAAGGTAGTTATTTTGATTCTGATGAAGGATTTAAAACCTATTACCAATTACCACAGGTTGACGTTTTTATTACGGATATAGACAAAGCAATTGAAAAAATCAAAAAAAACGTTAAAAAAAGTGTAAAAAAGAGGTTAATGTCTGATGTTCCTGTCGGCGTTTTTTTAAGTGGTGGATTGGATTCAAGTATTATTGCTGCTTTGATGAAAGAAGAAATACCAGAGTTGCATTCATTTTCGGTTGGACTCCCCGAATCACCTGACATTAAAGCTGCAAGAATGGTAGCACAACATCTTGGCACTGTTCATCATGAATACGTTTATTCAGAAGACGAAATGTGGGAAGTTCTTGCAGATGTTATATATTATCTGGAATCTTATGACCCTGCTTTAGTAAGGAGCGCTGTTCCGTGTTACTTCGTTTCCAAACTGGCAAGCCAATATGTCAAGGTTGTCCTTTCGGGGGAAGGCGCAGACGAACTTTTCGCCGGATACAGCTATTTTGAAGAATATGACGAACCACAAGAACTTCAATCAGAATTTATCCGAATCCTAAGTGGCTTGCATAATATAAATCTACAGAGAGTAGACCGTATGACAATGGCGCATGGATTAGAAGGCCGGGTACCTTTTCTTGATATTGAATTTATTGAGACTGTCTTGAGTATTTCACCTGAACTTAAGATGCAAAGCTCTTTCGGTAAAGAAAAATGGCTTTTGCGTAAGGCATTTGAAGATGTACTACCTGCTGAGATTGTATGGAGGGATAAATTAGAATTTGCTCAGGGTTGCGGCTCTTCTACTTTTTTTGAGAAAAGGACATCATGCATTACAGATGAGAAATTACAGAAAGCGAAAGAGCGTGGTATACCTGTCTCATCAAAGGAAGAACTTCTTTATTACAATATTTTTGAACGCCACTTTGATCATCCCGATGCCATTAATTTAATTGGCAGATGGAAAGGTAAAATTCTTTAACACACTATAACCTAAATTGAGCGATTTTGTAGCCGCAACCTTGAGGTTGCGTAACTTACGTCGACCCGTCAAATGATGAGAAACGCAGGCTAAAGCCAGCGGCTACAATGGCATATAATATAAAATCGCTCAATTTAGGTACAAATGTTTAAAGTAGTGTCCAATGCAATCAAAAGAAACTAGAACTTACACTGAAGCTGTAAAGAGGGGTGACTATGATCGATATTCGGGTAATCTATTTGGGAAATATGATAATGTACGAACATATTGGGAGGATCAACTTACGAGATTTGTTTTACGCCCTTTTTTATCCAAATTAGTAGCCCACAGGCAAAATCAAGGGAAAAAGCTGAGAATCCTTGATCTGGGTTGTGGGACAGGCCAGGGGTATGAACTTGTTACAAAAATAGATAAACGAGATTTGGATTTAGGTTTACAGCGCGACCGTGTACTTCCCGAAGATGAAATTGAAGTTTATTTGGGACTGGATTTGTGTCAGGAAATGGTGGACAAGGGAAATGAAATTTTTGAATGTAAACCGAACGTTAATTTTAGACGGGCAGATTTAAGAAAGGATATGGATGTAGTTAAGGAAGAAAAACCTTTTGATATTTATTTTTCATCTTATGCATCTCTTTCCCATCTTGACAAATCTCATTTAGTGCAACTTCTGATTGATATTTGCAATCACAGCAATAATGAGAGCTTAATAATTCTCGACTTTTTGGGGAGGTATTCAATAGAGTGGCCGGATTATTGGAAAGTTGAGACTGAACCAGAAAAGATACGCGACTATTCGATGAGTTATCTTTATTCCGAATTGAACCAAGATGTTGAGATCGAACACTTTCCTGTTCGGTTTTGGACCGGGACAGAAGTGGAAGAATTAGTTGAAGAACTTATTATGGAAACAAAGGTACAAGTGGAAATATTAAAGAAATATGATCGTTCTATCTTAACAGGCCGTCATACAGATACACAGCAGTATAATCCCAAACTCAAGCCCATACGAAGAACCGTCAACCGTTTACATGAGGATTATATGCGAACTGATCTGTCAGAGTTAATAATTGATGCTGATATAGTTCCGGACCACCCTAAAGTGGCTCCTTTTCTCGATGAACTCATCAGAAGTTGGAATATTTTGGTAAACTTTTGCCAAAAAAGGCTCGAAGAAAATGCATCCTTAATAGAATTGGAAGATTGGCCTGAATTTTCAAGTCATCTACAGTTTGCTTTGATGAATATTGACAGAGTTATTGCAGATACGGGATGGATGTGGTATGGTGAACCAAGGGCTAATATTATTGAACCACAATTAGGATATGCATTACGCAGTCTGGAAATTAATATGCAAAAGGGTATCGGATGCGGTCATGGTCTGGTTGCTATTTTGGAGGTCACAAAATAACTTTTAGTATATTATTTCTTAAATCTTTACCAAAATTGGCAAAGCTGACTAAGCTAAGCTCAGCTTTGGCTTAGCTCTGCAAAATATTTATCAATAATGTTTTTTTAGTTAGGCTAGATATGATTGAGCCTAACCCTCATAGACAATGATTAAAGCCTCTAATCTAACTAAAACATTTGATGGTTCGACAGCCGTTGATAATGTTTCATTTTCTGTTGAATGTGGTGAAACGCTTGTGCTGTTGGGTACCAGTGGTTGTGGAAAGACTACCACACTAAAAATGATTAACAGGCTAATCGAACCAACTTCTGGTAAGCTAGTCATTGAAGGGAAGGATATACAAGAACAAAAGCCGGAAAATTTGAGGAAACAAATTGGGTATGTTATTCAAAATATCGGGCTTTTTCCCCATTATACGGTTGAACAAAGTATCGCCATCGTTCCAAACCTTCTAAACTGGGATAAAAAACGTATTGCAAAGCGAACTTTGGAATTGATGGAACTGGTAGGGCTACCGTTAGAGTATTTACAACGTCATCCAAATGAACTCAGTGGTGGACAGCAACAACGGGTAGGACTTGCCCGTGCTCTGGCCGCTGATCCATCGATTGTACTTCTAGATGAACCATTCGGTGCATTAGACCCTATTACCAGGAGGCAAATTCAGGAAGAATTTAAAAATTTGGAAACATTGCTTCATAAAACTATGGTTCTGGTTACTCATGATGTGTTTGAAGCAATTGACCTCGGTGATAGAATATGTTTGATGGATAGAGGTAAGGTTCAGCAAATGGGCACAGCTAAAGAATTGATCTTTTCACCGGAAAATGAGTTTTCCAAAAGCTTCTTTCAAGCCAAACGCTTTCAACTCGAATTGAAAGTGACAAAACTAAAAGACCTTTTACCTGAAATTCAATCCCATGATATAAAGGATAAAGACGTAAAGACGTTCAGTACAGATGATAACCTGTTGGATGTACTGGAAACAATGGAAAAATCTTCCTTGAAAAATTCGACACTCCAAATCCAAGATTCTTCTTTTCAATCACCAATTCTAAATACTACTTGTGAAGAGCTCCTTTCGGCATTTTACAAAATAAAATCTAAGCAAAAGTGCTAAAATTTTACGATTTTGTCCTAAGCCATCTAACAGAAATTGCCAGACAAACTTTCGAGCATATAGGCCTAACCCTTGTAGCGCTGGCAATAGCCATAATCATAGGACTGCCCCTGGGTATTCTTTTGACTAAATACCGGAAGATTTCCAATGTCGTACTCGGTGGGGTTGGTATAATTCAAACAATTCCAAGTATCGCGTTATTGGGGTTCCTTTTGCCTTTCCTCGGTATAGGTCCCACTCCTGCTATAGTGGCTCTTTTCCTTTATGCTCTCCTTCCAATCGTCAGAAATACATTCACAGGGATTAAAGAAGTAGAACCGTCTGTTACAGAAGCAGCCAAGGGGATGGGAATGTCATATATGCAGATATTACGTAAAGTGGAGCTTCCCCTGGCGATTCCTGTTATTTTTGCAGGTATACGAACTGCTACGGTGATTAATGTAGGTGTGGCGACTCTCTGCGCTCTTATTGCTTCCGGAGGCCTTGGACAGTTTATATTTCGTGGAATTGCGCTTAACAATATGAATATGATTTTGGCAGGGGCTATTCCTGCGGCAATCCTGGCGCTGTTTTTTGATTTTGTATTATCAATACTGCAAAAATATATCAATCAGGTAATCAAACCTCTTCTCATTTTCTCATCCGTAATTATTTTTGTAATAATCCCTTTTCTGTTCATCCCTTCGTTTTTCGCCCATTCATTTCGAGCAGGATTTACAGCAGAATTCATGGAACGCTCTGATGGATATCCGGGGCTCAAGCAACACTATGCAATTTCTATGGATACTGTAGAACTCGATCCGGGATTGATGTACCAGGCGCTTAGAAAAAAAAAAGGTTGATGTGATTGGCGGATTTACAACGGATGGACGAATCAAGGCATATCAGTTTCAAGTACTCAGAGATGATAAACACTATTTCCCCCCTTACCATGCAGTACCAATTATCAGGGGCGAGACGTTGAGAAAATTCCCGTTTCTTTATGATGTCTTTTCAAAACTTGAAGGGAAAATCTCAAACGACATAATGTCTGAATTGAACTTTAAGGTAGACCATAATAAAGAAGATCCGGCTCAAGTAGCAAAGGATTTTTTAAGCAATATTGGCTTCAAAACTTCTGAACGAAAACGGGGGGAAGCAGATATTGCTATTGGCTCCAAAAATTTCACTGAACAATACATATTGGCGGAAATTTTTGGACAGCTTATTGAAAATTATAGCGATCTGAATGTGGAGCTGAAAACGGGACTTGCAGGAACAAAAATCTGCTTTGATGCCCTGGTCAATGGTGAAATTGATCTTTATCCTGAATACACCGGTACGGGGTTACTGGTTATTTTAAAAGCAGACGAAAATGTGAGAAAAGCAATTTTAAAGGATGGGGAAAAAGTTTATGCCTATGTTTCTGAAGAATCAGAGAAGCGCTTTGACGTTGCATGGCTCAAACCTCTGGGATTTAATAATACCTATGCCTTGATGATGAGACATAATCATGCAAGTGACATAAATATCAAAACCATTTCTGATTTGAAGAATTATCTCAATAAATTAAATGATTTGTAGGGGCTGTTCACCTGCCTGCCAACAGGTAGGGGGAACAGTTTTATAAAAGCGGTTCGTTCGGGCCCGCCCGGATGACACGGTCGGATGAGTGTACAGGCTGTCACTAATTTATTGGAGTAAACCCCGTTAGAGATTTTTCTCTAACGGGGTAAAGACATCATCCACACATTCCTTCAACGATTTTTTTACACTAGCGCAGTGCAAAAAATTTGTACATTTCCTGCAAAACATCCTTAACATATAAATCTCTCTATCGTCCACTTCCATACAATACATAAATTCATCAACCGGAATTGTGTTTATAAAAGCCTGTCCTTTAGCATCTAGCATCGCATCTTACTATTACGCTTGTTTCATTCATTGTTACCCGTATAATGGAAGGTTCTTTAAAATCTCTTATCTCAAAACTATCCTTAAAACGATTTAATGTCAATAGATTAAATTTAAATTAGCATATATAGGAAATTTTACAAAGCTGAACTTAGCTCTGCAATCTATTGAAATATTCTAACTTATAAGATCTATTAGTTATGTCACATATGACATTATGCAGTTTAAGAGGATTTTTCATTTTGCGAAGCAAAATGCCATAAATTAGTGAGCGAAGTGAGCTAATTTAAATATGAAAGAAATACTTAAGGTTAATAATATTTCAAAGACCTTCAAGATGGGCGACGAATACCTGCACGTCCTTAATAATATTTCATTTAACGCAAATCATGGTGAATTCCTATCACTAATGGGTCCAAGTGGTGGAGGTAAGAGTACACTGTTAAATGTAATTTCCGGTCTTGAGTCTCCGACCAAAGGAGAAGTATTTGTCCATAGAAAAAACATTTATAATTTAAATGATGATGAAAGGACAATTCTGCGGAGAAAACACATAGGCTTCATATTCCAATTCTTCAATCTGATCCCAACCTTAAATGTAGAAGACAACGTCAAACTCCCCTTACTTATAGACGGAAGCAATTCAGATGATAACTATTCATACCTGGATGAACTCATAAGCCTCGTTGGACTAAGTGGTAGAAAAAGACATACACCATCTCAGCTAAGTGGTGGTGAGATGCAACGTGTCACCATTGCAAGGGCCTTAATCAATAAGCCTGATATTATTCTCGCCGATGAACCTACAGGAAACGTTAGTGAAAAGGTAGGCCATGAAATTTTGGAAATATTAAGAAAATGCAACCATGAATTAAAACAAACTATCTTACTCGTAACTCACAACCATAAGGATGCAGCCTATGGTGATAAAGTAATGTTCTTAAAATCCGGCACAATTCCCGATAAATATGTCCTTCATGGAGATGATGTAAGTGAAAGCAATATTTTTACTTGCTTACAGGAACTTAATATTTAAAAAAACCAGGACACTATGTAACATAATCGCCGTTACCATAGGTATAGCCCTGATAACGGCAATTGTAACTATAGACGTTAATACAGTCCTTACTGAGAAGGCCAGATGGATATCCGAATATGGCAATCCTGATCTTGTGGTAAGGCCTAGCAACTCCTCCCCAATTACACTCACTGAAACCATTGAAAGGTTGGAAACCATTAGTGATGTTGAATCTATAACACCCATATTTACCAAGTTAACCACCATAATCTTACCTGATGGTAGTGAAAGACAGATTGAACTGTGCGGTATAAAAAAGAAAAACTATGAAGACTTCAGGACTTTGATTATTGAATCATCTATCAAAGATAAACCCCTTGAAAAAAACCAGATATGGATTACAAGCCGTCTGGCCTGGGAAAATAATCTGGATGTTGGTTCACATATAAAGATTGGAAAAGAAGATTGCGAGGTAGTTGCGATAACTTCAAACATCTTTATGGGGCGAAGAAATAAATCAAGGGTTGGATTTGTTCAATTCGATTGGGGAATGACACTGTTTCAGGAAGGTGGTTGTGAAAGAATATTTCCAATTTTGTGGATAAAGGCACACGAAGATACTAAAGCACTAAAAGCAAGACTCGAAGGAAAATTTTTAGTCAACCTACCCTCTTACGCACTCGAAGGTAGTTCTGTTGAAGACCTGGCAATGAGAAATGCCCTTAAGGTCAGCAGTATTTTTTCACTCGGACTCGGTTTATTTATCATATTCCATTCATTCACCCTGTCGGTAATAGAAAGAATGAGGGAAATTGGCCTCATGCATGCTATCGGTGCAACAAAAAAACAGATAGGCATGGTACTATTAACAGAAGCCTTAATAATAGGCATACTAGGCGCCGTCTGCGGTGTTTTTTCAGGTCTGGTTCTCGCAAAACTCATGGCACGGTTACATATATCCACTATCGGTATTGCAGATATTAATTACTATTACCTGCCGTGGAATCAAATTATTTTTTACGCTATCCTCGGAATCTGTTCAACGTTACTAGGCGCTTTATATCCCGTATTTAAGGCAAGGAAAGTGAATACATCTCTGGTTCTGCATCCCATCGGAACAACACTGGTAAAGGTTGAGCACAAAAAATTTTATACCGTACTATTTTTGGCTTCAACCATAATCATGATTCTATTGTATATGTGTATGAGAGTATTTTTTGCCGAAGGCAGTTATGGCCTCTTTGCCACAATATTTAAGTTAATCATGATTGTCTTACTTTTTATAGGGGCCTTATTGATTTTGCCGTCTCTGGTTAGAGTAACCTCACGGTTATTTGGGAAATGTGCCGTATACGTCTTTAAAAACGTAGGTACTCTAGCATATAAAGATATGTCAGCCTCGGGCGATAGGCTTGTACCAGCAATATTGGGTATTGTGGTTGTCTTCGCTGCCCTTTTTGCATTTAAGACTATGACAACATCTCTAAAATCTGAAATCAAAGAATGGTGGGAAATCGCTATTAAGGATAAGATTCTCATTGAAACAGAAAACCTGCCAATCTCTACCAGGAACGACATTCAACATATAGCGGGTGTTAAACATGTATTAATGATAACTTCCAAGGTCAATATGCCTTTCTTAATTAAAGGAATAGATATGTCTTCTCTTACCACAGACATTAATATACCAGAAAAAGAAAAGGAGATTCTTAAGAGATTTACCAGAGGTGAGGGTATCATTCTAACGACTTCTCTGGCATCCAGACAAAATAAAAAAGCAGGAGAATTTATTGAACTTTCTACAGTAAGTAGAAACAAAAAGATTGAAATTATCGGTGTTTCTGATAGGTATGGTTATTTCACCTCCGAAAGAGCGTACGCCCTGTTAAATCCAGAGCACATGCAAGAGTTTTTCCGTTTATCGTGCGATAGGGCAAATGAATGGATTATATGGTCAGGTACCGATACTACAACACGAAATAAGACACCGACGTCATCCCTCCTAAGCAAGATAAGGTCAGACCTAAACCTCCCTGTAACATGGAGCATGACAGATGAAAGACTGATATATGAACGTACCACAAATATTGATAGAGACTTTTTTATATTCAATATAATATTCTTCTGTATGGTTATCCTTGCAATGATTGGTGTCCTGAATTCACTTCTAGTTAATGCTATGGAAAGAGAAAAGGAAATAGGCCTATTCCGAGTACTGGGGATGACTAGGATGCAACTACAGGAGATGTTTACGGCAATAGGATTTATTATAGGGATTAATGGAGGGATTTTTGCAGTACTGCTGGCACTACCTTTTTCATACTTTGCAGTTTCAGGATTGAGGGATTTTAGCGGTCTTAACCTTTCTTATACAATCTCACCTTTTTGGATTTGCACATGCCTTGCACTCGCTGTTTTTATATCATATGTAGCCAGCCTTTATCCTTCCTACATAATTGCCAGGGAAAACGTAGCACAAACGCTTAAATACGAGTAGCAGATATTTTATGCAGGTTTCAGGTATTTTTAACTCAATGGTGTTGCAAAGTATAAATGGACAAACAGGGATATAAATGTATAATAATACAATATCCCAACCTGGACAAGCCAGAACCAAAAAAGTAAATAATTCATTTATTCTGACTTGTCCAGGTTGTCAAATGAAAACCTACGGTTTTCAAACCCTGGCCCAGACCGCAGGGCAGGCTTTCCCTTAAGTATAAAGAATTGCTAAATTATAAAGTATTATTAATAACTTACTTTCTCA
>MAYW01000017.1 GCA_001723765.1 Candidatus Scalindua rubra | reverse complement strand
CAGCTTCAGTATCTGAAAAGCTATAACATAACTGATATTCTGCTTTGTGTTGGCTATTTGGGTGAAAACATACAAAACTACTTTGGTGATGGTCAATCCTGGGATGTTCGCATTAAATATTCTTTTGAGGAAACTCCCATTGGAACAGGTGGTGCCTTAAAGAATGCTAAGGATCATTTAGAAGACCGTTTTTTTCTTATTTACGGTGATTCTTTTTTACCAATAGATTATTCATCATTAGAAAAGCATTTCTTGGAAATCGATAAAATGGCCTTGATGGTATTGTATGACAACAGGGAAGATACTTCTGTGCCGAATAATATATCTCTTGATAACAGAGGGTTGGTAAGGCAGTATGAAAAGAATACTGGAAACAGTATTCTCCAATACGTGGATGCCGGTGTTTTAGCCTTGAAAAAAGATATTTTGGATATAGTACCTTCTGAACGAACGGTTTCTCTAGAAAAAGAGATTTTTCCTGATTTGATTGCAAGACAGGAATGTGCTGGCTTTGTAACCCTACAGCGATTTTACGATATCGGCTCGCCAGAACGGTTAAAACGTTTTGAAACTTATATAAAACAACATTGTAATTAGAAAGCGCACCGCAAAGACGCTAAGAACGCAAAGGTAAAACGAGAGTGATATAAAAAGAAGATGAATTGTTAATAATCTTTGAAACTTTGCGCCCTTTGCGTCTTTGCGGTAAACAAAATATTTCAGGAAGCATTTAAACGAAATGATAATTACCCGAGCTCCGGTTAGAATCAGTTTTGGCGGTGGCGGCACTGACATGCCTGGTTTTTATGAAAAATACGGCGGCGCTGTCGTCAGTATTACCATTAACAAATATTTTTATAGTTTCTACTGTCCTCGAGACGATAAGAAGATTCAAATGATTTCTTCAGACTTTCAGTCTCTTCTTACAGTAGACGATTTTTACAGCCTGAAATTTGGTGAAGGTTTTGATATCCCCAGTGCCGTAATTAAACATTTTCGTCTATATCATGGATTTGATCTTTTTACGGCTTCTGAAATCCCTCCTGGAAGCGGGCTAGGTTCTTCCGGCGCAGTAACCGTGAATATGGTGCGCCTTTGTTCTCAGTTAAAAAATGAAACCTTAACACAACGCCAACTTGCTGAGGATGCCTATTTTATTCAACGAGATATCTTGACGCTTCCTATCGGAAAACAGGATGAATACGCTGCCGCATATGGCGGCTTAAATCTTATCGAATTTTCAGAAAAAAAAGTCTCTGTTGTGCCAATCTCAATAGATTCAGATATAAAGAAATGCCTGGAAAAGAATTTGCTACTTTTTTTTACGGGAAGGACCCGTGAAGCTTCAACAATCTTACAGCATCAAGAAGAATCCGTAAAAGATGATGACGGTTCTGTTATCGAGGCCATGATTAAGGTCAAGGATAACGCTTACCAAATAAAAGAAGCGCTTGAAGAAGGAGATTTGGAACGTTTTGGTAGATTGTTGGATGAGGCATGGAACTATAAGAAAAAGATGAGCCCTGAAATCACCAACGAATTTTTAGAAAAAATATACAATCTTGCTATTCAAAATGGGGCTTTGGGAGGCAAAATAACCGGTGCTGGTGGTGGTGGATATTTTATGTTCTATTGCAAAGAGGATAGACAAGATGAACTTCGCAGGGCATTGGAAAATGAAAAGTTAAGATTTTTGGATTTCAAGTTTTCTGATAAAGGAGTAACCATTCTGAACAATGGAAACGGGATGTGATTCATTGAAATCGTTTGCACTGGACTATATCAAAGATCTAAAGCATCGTTTATCTACTCTGGACATAGAGTGTGTTGACAGAATCATAGATATCCTATGGGAGGCCTACTTAAACAACAAACAAATTTTTGTTATGGGAAACGGTGGAAGTGCATCGACTGCATCTCATTTTGCCTGTGACTTGAGTAAAGGAACTATCGTAGACGGGAAAAAACGTTTACGAGTATTAAGTTTGAATGACAATATGGCACTGATCACTGCACTGTCCAACGATCTTAATTATGATGCAGTTTTTAAAGAACAATTAATCAATTTGGTCAACCCTAAAGATGTCGTCATCGCCATAACGGCTTCTGGTAACTCACCTAACATATTGAAAGCTGTCGAATACGCCAGACAAAAAGGGGCTTTGACCATCGGCTTCATTGGGTTTGACGGAGGAAAATTGAAGCCGATGTTGGATGAATACATTGTTGTTAGTAGCAGGAATTATGGCCACATAGAGGACATACATCTTATATTGGAACACATGATTTCTCAGTGTCTTAAACAAAGGTTGATTAGCGAAAATTAAATCTACTTTTTTCTTAGATTAGAAGAGTGCAAAAAACTAATACAAATCGAATTTTAGTAATTGGTGGAACAGGTTTTATTGGCAGCAATCTTGTTGGATATTTAGCAGAGAAAGGAAATGAGGTTGTTATCTATCACAGGAAGGATTCAAACTTAAAAAACATGAATGGGTTTCCATTTAAATCTGTGTTTGGAGACCTTACAGATAAAGACAATATTGAAGATACCCTCTATCAGGCCATGGAAGGGTGTAAGGCTGTTTATAATCTAGCTGTTTGCGGATCACCAATAAAGAAATATCATCGTTTAAGAGAAATAGTCAATATAGAGGCTGCAAAGACCGTTGCCATGGTGGCTAGAAAAATTGGTGGATTGCGTTTAATTCATGTTAGTTCTTCAACCGCTGTTGGATATCCTGATAACAATGAAATAGCCGGCAAAAATTATACTTTTAATGCTGGTTATGACCATTATGCCCTTACAAAGCTTCAGGGAGAGCAGGCAGTTTTAGAAGAAGTAAAAAGAGGATTAGATGCCGTTATTGCAATTCCATGTAGTACCGTTGGCTCGCATGGAATGAAACCTCATCAGTTAAACGTTTTTAAAAGAATTGCTCAGGGGAAAACGTGGATATATCCACCCGGAGGACTATGCCTCACAAATGTTAATGACCTAGTTAAAGGACTGGTTTTATGCTACGAGAAAGGGGTTAAGGGAGAAAGATACATTTTAGGCGGTAATAACATAACTTATAAGCAATATCTTAATGAAATAGCATATGCTACCCACGGAAAAGCACCCAGAATTCGTTTACCTAAATTAATCTTAAATTGGCTCGGTTTCGGTGCTGAAACATTCTTTAACATTCTGAAAAAAGAAACTCCGATTGATAAAAATGTGGCAAAGATGATTGGTAAAAATCTATTTTATTCCTCTGAATTATCCAAAAAGGAATTAGGCTATACAATTACCGATTGGAGAGAAACCATTAGAGAGACTGTCAAACAGCTTAATATTAATTAGGTTTATTTTAATAGAAAATATTATGTCAAAAAAGATGTCTTTCCCAATAAGGGCGTTTAATAAATTCTTTAATATCCCTACGGAGATACCTAATTTTGCCCAAATTGAGATAACAAATATTTGTAACTTGGACTGCAAGATGTGTGTAAGAAATTTCATCAAATTGGGCATAAAACACATGGATTTTGATCTGTTTAAAAGAATAGTAGATAAACTTGACGGTGTTTATACGTTAAATCTTACAGGATATGGAGAGCCGCTGGCTCACCCAAGAATTATTGATGCAATTAAATATTGCAAGAGTAAGGGTTTTGAAGTGCAAACTACTACAAATGGTCTCCTATTAAACGAAGATAGTAAAATTACTAATTTGATTTCTTCAGGACTTGATCTGATAGCTTTTTCCGTAGAGAGCATTAAAGAAATTAATGAGATAGCACATCAAAATCTGAAAGCCCTAGAGAATATAAAAAGATTGATAGAATTAAAGAAAGAATTAAATTCACCAACTCCTACAGTAACACTCCAAACACTCATGATAAAAGGCAAAGAGCAAGATCTTTTTGATGTTATTGAATGGGGTGTAATGAATGGAGTTGATAGGATAAACGTTGCGCGTTTCGACTTAAATACATTAACAGATGTGGAGAGGCCCAATGTGATTGAAGAACAAGCCATTTTCAGGGAATTTGCCAGATTAAGAAAAAAATACAACATAAGAATAGATTGTGTACAAGACCAGTTTTATGATGGCCTAAAGGGATTCCTTTATAAACATCTCAAACATTTTCTGGAGTACGATAGAAACTGTGCAAGATTGAATGATTTTACGTATATAAATCTAGAAGGAGATGTTCGTCCCTGTTGTGCACTGGTTAATAATAAAATTCATAACTTATTGGAAAGTAATCTAAGAGAGATTTGGAATAGTGAAAAATATAACAATTTTCGAAAAAACCATTTTAAAATTCCTTGGTGCTCGAATTGTGATGTTTTCACTTTAAGACAAAAAAGTATCAAAGTGTGATTGTGTATGCTCAATAAAGAACCTTCTCCATTGAGAATATTGAAAAAAGTATTTCATACACCAACTAAGTTGCCATATTACATCCAGTTGGCTATTACGGATGTTTGTAATTTAGATTGTGGAATGTGCCCAAGACATCATGTTGATACAGAGAACACGCATATTGATTTTGAAGTATTTAAGAAGATTATAGATAGGCTTGATAATGCTGAAGAAATAAGCCTTGTAGGACTGGGTGAACCTTTCGTTTATCCAAAAATATTCGAAGCTATACAATATTGTAAATCAAAAGGCCTTTTGGTCAAAATAACAACCAATGGTCTCTTATTAAATACAGAAGGAAAACTCAGGAAGTTAATCTCATCAGGATTAGATACTATTACATTTTCAGTAGAAGGTATTGATGATGGTGAAATAGATGGCAAAGTTCATAAAAATTATCAAGTTTTTGAGTACGTAGAGAATTTAATCAGGTTGAAGAAGGAACTGAGCACCTCTATTCCCAAAATAGTCCTTCAAGCTGTTCTTATAAAAAATAAGGAAAAAGATGTTTACGACATAATCGAATGGGGTGCAAAAAAAGGAGTTGATAGAATAAACGTAATCCGAATGACAAAATATTTTGAAACAGGTCTTGAACGACCAAATATGAAAGAAGAGAAAGAGATATTCAAAGAATTTGCCAGATTAAGAAAAAAATACAATATAAGAATAGATTGTATGCAGGATCAATTTTATGACGGTTTAAAAAGTATTGTGTATAAACATACCAAAAATTTCTTAAGAATTGATTCGTGTTGTACAAGGTTAATGGACTATCCCTATATAACTCAAAAGGGAGATATGATTCCTTGCTGCGTTTTACCTGATTATAAGTTCGGAAACATATTAGAAACAAACATTAAAGATGTCTGGCAAGGTGATAGATTTACCAATTTTAGAAAGAACCATAGCAAATTGGAGACATGTTCTAAATGTGATAATCTTCGTATTAAACAGTATGTGTGATTATTTTTAATATCTTTAAATAAAAATTTGGGAGGAAAAAAATGTTAAAAGCAATTTCAAGAACATCGGTTGACTTAAAAGCAATTGAAATTATTTCGTCGTTATTACAGATGGTGAATACAAAAAAAGCAACATATAACGACAAAGTAGAACAATTAGAGAAGGCGTATGCTAAATATATAGGTACTAAAGATGCAGTCGCCTTTCCCTACTGTCGTACAGGGACATATTTTAGCCTTAAGGCCTTAGAGCTAAATGAAGGAGTTGAGGTAATTCTGCCAGCATTTACATTTTGGGTAGATGCTGCAATGGCAATCATGGCTGGTTTAAAACCAGTTTTTGTTGATGTAGAATTTGAAAGCCAAAGCATAGATCCTTCGAAGATTGAAAAAGCTATAACTCCAAAAACCAAAGTAATTTTCCCAACACACCTAAACGGACTTCCTGCTGATATGGACCCAATTATGGAAATTGCCAAGAAACATAATTTACGAGTGGTCGAGGATTGTGCAAGATCATGTGGTGCTACTTATAAAAATAAACGAATCGGCTCTTTTGATATTGGTTCATTCAGTTTTGGTTATGGTAAGAGTTTTTATGGATATGGTGGAGCAATGGTAACGTCAGATGATGATGTATTTATTAATAAACTACGAGATATGAAAAAAGATTTCAAACATATTTCCTTAAAAGACCTTAGTACACAGACATTGAAAGGCATCTTACTTAAATTTCTCAATCTTCCATATTTTTACAGATTCTCACTATATCCTTTAGTATATCAATTTCAGGTGAAGGGTAAGGAAGAATATGCCGGAAGATTCAGGGTTAAAATGCCGCCTTATGATAGCGTACCAGACAATTTTAAGATAGATATGAATAATGTTCAGGCAAGATTGGGGCTTCGCCAACTTAAAAGAATAGACAGAACAAATAAAAGACGAATGGAAAATGCTAGAATTCTGACTGAGGAATTATCACGCATTCCAGGTTTGCATATCCCACCAAATTTTATAGATAGGGAGCATGTAGCCGTACATTATGCAATCTGGACTGAAAGGAGCAAAGAATTACAGCGCTTTTTAACCATAAATAAAATAGATGCTCAAGACGAGACGGCCATTGATACAACAACCCTTGAACGGTTTAAGCCGTATGTAAATGGTAAATTCCCAAATGCTCAGAAATTGCACAATAAACTTATTTTCCTTCCTACACACATAGGCCTCGGAAAAAAAGACATGTTATATATTGCAAACAAGGTAAAAGAGTTTTTTGAAGTCAAATAGTCATTAATCGAGGAGGTTTCAATTATATGAGCGTGCGATGTGTTGTGGATAATACAGTTTCTCACATTGAAAAGAAGGCAACTTCTAAACTGAGTGACAAAGATAGAGTTATTATTGAAGAGAGTAATGCCATCCTTGATAGATCTAGCGATAGATCTGACAAAAGAGGGAAAAATAGGATTGCCTTAATTCAACCAAGAAAGGGTGGCCGTCCGGCACTGGGACTCTTATATATCGGGGCATATTTACTGGATAATCAATACGAGGTGAGAATTTTCGAATTCCTGGACGAACTTTATCCACTCAATATTCGATATAATAAACGCATCTGGAAAGACCTCAAGAACTATGATCCTGACTTTATCGGATTCGGCGTTATAAGTTCTACATTCAGGATTACCCAACGATTAATGTCTAAGGTTCGAAAAGACATGCCCGGAAAAATTATAATCTGTGGCGGTAAACATGCAACTTCAAACCCTAAGGATTTACTCTCAAATGATGCAGATTTTTGTGCTATTGGAGAGTCTGAAATTACTATGGTCGAGTTGCTAGATGCTTTGAATTTTAAAGAACCAATAGAGGATGTTAAAGGCATTGCATACTTAAAAGATGATAAAATTGAATTTACACCTCAGAGGTCTTTTCTGCCAATGGATTATATCCTTCGCCCTGCATTCGAGCTTGTAGATTATGAAAAATATGTAGATTTCCGTTTGCAGAGCATACCAGGACATTACCTAAGGTCGGGTTTTATTTTTGGGAGTCGTGGATGTCCCTATAAATGTGAATTTTGTACCACAAACATCCGTAGTTCATACAGGGAAAGAAGTGTTGATGATTTGATAGATGAAATAGAATGGCAAATAAATAAGTTCAATATCGAGGGTTTTGTCGTACTTGATGATCTCTTTTATTTTAGAGAAAGTCGTACCGTCGAATTCTGTAAAAAGATAATTGAAAGAAATATTAAAACAAAGTTTTTTTGCCATGCAAGAGTTGACAAAGTAAAAAAAGAAACAGTGGAACTGATGAAAAATGCTGGTGTTCTGCTTTTAGCTATTGGCGTTGAATCTGGTTCACAAAAAATCTTAGATGCTATGAAGAAAGGCATTACTGTCGAACAGATAGAAAATGCCTTTAAGATTTATAACGAAGTTGGCATTAACACTTTTGCCTTTATTATCGTAGGTCATCCAGAAGAAACTGAAGAAGACCGTAGACTGACAAAGCAATTGCTTAAAAAGATTAAGGCTACTAACGTGGCAGTTAACTATTATATGCCAATGCCCGGTACACCTTCTTTTGATTTTGAAATCAGTAATGCTAAATATCTCTCAGGAGGAAACAAATTTGGCGAATTCACATATACTACTGATTATCCTGAATTTTCAACATCTGTTCCACTTGAAGAGCTCAAAAAAATCGGCGATGAATTTCAAAGTATGTCGATAGTGGATAGAAATAAAAATCTCTTTACTTACCCCGGTTTTATCACATTCTTAATTAAGTTTTTTCTGTTCCACCCTTTTGTCATACTTAAAGCATTGTATCTGCGTTACATTGCTCATAAGACGCACCAGATATCACGACTTGCCGTAATTAAGGATGCAATACAATTCCATAAGCAGAAGTTTAAGAATCCTGTTATTAAGTAGGAATAGATTAAATAATAATGAAGAAAGCTAAAATACTGTTTAATAATATTAAGGCATTAAGGAATTATCACCAACATAGGATCGAGTTAAATAATCCTCCAAGTTTTATTTGGTTAGAACCTACCAACCACTGCAATTTAAAATGCATTATGTGTCCAAATGGTACCGATATGGTAAATGTTCAAAAAGGACGTATGGAGTATGAACTTTATAAAAATATCATTGATGAAATTAAGGATTACGCTTCTTCAATCACATTGGCAATAGGCGGTGAATCCATGATGCATTCGGAGTTTTTCGATATGATAAAGTATGCCTCTAGCAATGGGATAAAAGTCTTACTCAATACAAATGCTACACTTCTAAACAGAGAAAAGGCAGATTTGTTGCTAGAGTCTGGAGTTTCTAGCGTTAGTTTTGCCTTTGATGGATTTAATAAAGAAATGTATGAAAAGGCAAGAGTAGGTTCCAATTTCGATAAAACTCTTGAAAATATTCTTTACTTCCTTGAGTTAAAAAAGAAGAAGATGTTGAAATTACCATATACTGTATTATCGATTTTAATGCTTGAAATTGGGAATTATACAGAAGAAGAAAAATGCTCATTTTTAAAAAGATTTAATAATCTCATAGACGAAGTGCGCTTAAGAGAAGTATCTACTTGGGGTAACACATTTAAAGATACAGATGAATTTTCTTTTAGGAAACATAACGGGTTTTTCGCACCATGCTCTAGAATATGGAGTACCACTTGCATCATGTGGAATGGTGATGTGGTTCCATGCATTTATAACGCAAACCATGAATACGTGCTTGGTAATATAAAAGATAATGGACTTTTGGACATATGGAATAACCAAAAAATAGTTCAGCTTAGAAAGTCCATGCTGGAAGGCACCTACCTAGACATATCCCCATTATGTGAAAATTGTATTGTACTGGGTACCCCAACCATGCTTGGCATTCCTTCAGGAATTCGCTTAACTCTGACTGATGCGGTTACGAATATCATTGGATATAATTTCGAAAAATTTGCACTATATTTCGCCAATAAACTAAAAAGAGGTAAATTCTCCTCGGTAACTTTAAACTAACCTTAGAAACATATAGTTATGAACGTACAAGAATGTCTCAACGGATTAAAAAGGCAAGAAAGAGTCTATATCCTTGATTCTCCTGTCTTTTCAGATCCAGCATGGCGCGTCTATCAGGAAAGAGAGAAAGCCTTTTGGACATACGAAACTGAAAGGCCATCGTATAACCCTGACCCAGTAGGACATGTTAGACCTTCTTTGAAACACTGGAGAATTGGTACCGATTTCTTTAAGGGTAAAACTGTTTTAGAAATAGGTTCAGGCCCTTTCGGTTTCTTTTCTGGAGTTGCACAGATTAATGAAAAACATCTTCCAGATACTTTAGTGGTTTCAGACTCTTTAATGGACTTTTACCAGGAGCTTAACGTTTTCAAACTAATTCCTGATAAAGCCATACCTCTAAAATCTCCTGGAGAGGATCTTCCTTTTCCCAATAGCAGTTTTGATATTATTTTAACAAATAACACGATTGATCATGTAAAAGATTGCACCAGCTTTCTAAACGAGATTAAACGGTTATTGAAGGATGATGGATATTTATTATTCTGCACACACATAATAGTCGACTTTATAAAGATTTTTAAACCGGTATTAAAGAAAATTGATAGCAATCATCCTTATCATTTTACACAGGCTGAGACGGATGATTTGTTTAAAGGATGTGGATTTGAATTACTATCAAAAGCATGTATACCTTTATATAAAGAAGAATCTATACCAATAGAGGCCAACATTATTAAAAAGTGCATCTTTTTAGTAGGCTTCCGTTTAATGCGCTCATTATATGGCATTGCGAGAAAAAGGGGAAACAACTTATGGAATTAACAACAATGATTTCAAGTATATACCAAAAATATAGGAACATTATTGTTAATGCGTTTTTATCCATACTGGGTTTTTTATTTATTGTCTTAATACTTAGATTTTCAGGAACTTCTTTGAAAGAAATTGTAAATAGTGTTTTCAATACTAAGTATTATTATTTTATTTTAATAGTTGTTATGACTTTTGGAATTATATCGTTTACAAGCTTGAAATGGAAAGCAGTGGTACAGGATTTAACTAATTTACAAAATACCATTAAAGGTTATTTTTTTGTTTTAGCGCAATAGGAACTGCTTCTAACAATATAGTACCTCACATAGGCAATTACGGACTAAAAACTATTTCTCTGAAGTTATCACACAGAGTGCCTGTAGTTACGGGTACATTAACTGTATTCATTGAACAATTGTTTGATTTGTTAGTGCTAGTATTAATGCTCATTCCCTCGTTATTGTTCTTTTTAAATATATTATCACTAAAGGCTTCTATCGTTTTTATTGCCATACCTATAATGTTATTCAGTATTTTATTTCTATATAATCATACCAGAATGATAGAGCTAATAATTTTAGGATATAAATTTATTTTCAAAGTTGCTTCAAGATTTCCCTTCTTAAAAAACAAATTTCAAAATGATTTCACTCTATCAAACAACGTTACATCTCTAAACAGAAAAACCGTCATAAAATTGTTTTTCTACTCATTCTTAAAAGAACTAAGCCTGGTAGCAAGAATATTTATTGTAATTCTGTCACTGAATATGCATGTCTCTTTCGGCGCTGTACTGCTAGCTGCCCCACTGGTTCAAACCTTAATTCTTATAGGATTTATCCCCGGAGCCCTCGGGACACTTGAGGCTGGTTGGTTTGGTGCCTTAACGCTGTTGGGAGTCGACAAAGCTGAAATTGGAATTTTTTTAGTTGTTTTGAGAATACTTGGTGAAGCAGCATTGATTTCTGTGACTATCATTGGCAGCCTCTATTATTTTATTAATAAAAATATAGCTAAACCAACTGTTGCAATAAATACTTAAAACATAAATTTTTATATAAGATTTTAGAAAGTAAAAATGGATACCGGAACAAAAACATTATTACTGAATTTGCCTATAAATATTAATGATGTTTCTGATTATAACGGGGTGCTTCAACCAGTAGGTTTGTCGGTAATTTCGAGCTTTTTGAAGCAACAAGGTTGCAAAGTTACCTTGTATGATGCCTTCGGTTACCACGAACAACGAGATAATATTATTAAGTACATCAAAGAGTTGAACCCTAAAATTATTGGTGTAACACTTATGACTAATCATCTCCCTCAAACTCTTCCTTTTTTGAAGGATGTAAAATTACTCTTTCCGGATGTTATTACTGTTGTTGGAGGTGCACATCCATCTGCAGCATATGAAAGTCTGTTGCAAAATAACAAGGAAGTAGATGTGGCAGTAATTGGTGAAGGTGAATACACAATGCTTGATTTAATTAAAAGTGTACAAAAAGGGGAATCTTTTGATCAGGTTAAGGGTATTGCATGGAGGCCTAATGGGAAGGTCAAGGTTAATCCTTTTAGAGAGTATATTCAAGATTTAGACTCTTTACCTTTTTCTGATTGGGAATCATTGCCTATGGAAAATTATTTCGATGTATGGACGATTAAAAAGAATTATGCAAACATGGTTTTAAGCCGGGGATGCCCTTTTGGATGCACATTTTGTGGAGCTAAAAACGCTCTTGGTAGAAAGCAACGTAAAAGATCACCAGAACATATTATTGGGGAAATCAAACTGTTGTACGATAAATATAATGTCAGAAATTTATTATTTAGCGACTCGACACTTAATGTAGATAATCAGTGGGTTCAGGAGATTTGTGAGGAATTGTTAAAGTTAAACAAATCACTTGTATGGGGATGTAATATCAGGGCCGATAGAATTGATAAGGAAACATTAAAACTTATGAGGAAAAGTGGGTGTGTTAAGTTATTTATAGGTGTTGAATCCGCAGACAATAGAATCTTAAAAAGCATGCGAAAAGGAGAAAATATTGAAAAAATTGAAGAAGGAATAAGATTAATAAATGAGGCAGGTCTTATTCCGGATATGGGATTCATTCTCGGTATGCCAGGCGAAACAGAAGAGTCAATGAAAAGGACAATTGAATTTGCTAAAAGGCATAAGAAAAGTGTTTGCGCTTTTACTTTGGCTTCTCCATTTCCCGGGACAGAACTTTATGAAGATGCTAAAAAAGAAGGATTTATGGTTGAGGATTGGTCAAAGTTCGACATTTATAGTATTGCATACGTTCCGAAGGGTTTAACCAGAAAAAAACTCGAATATTATTATCAACTGGCGGTAAAAAGCAATTACTTAAGATTTTCATATTTTTATCGGCAGATATCCCAGATAAAGTCCTGGGTTAATTTTAAAATATACCTAAGGCTTGCGTATAGAATTTTCTTTAATAGGCTTCTAAAACTGGAGTACTGACATTTTATAAATTAATAATTATTTCTCTAAATGTATTTTAACGACACTAGATTCACTGAAGTAAATATTGAATTAACCAATCATTGTAACTTTAACTGTTGGTTCTGTCCAAGACATGCTATGTCTAGAGAAAAAGGCATGATGGATTATGAACAGTTCGAGAAAATGATTTTAAATCTAAATTCTGCTGACTTCTTAGAAGAGATAGCATTGGCCGGAATTGGAGAACCAACTTTACATCCAGATTTAATAAAGATGATTTCATTTATAAAAAAGAATACTCACTTTAAAGTTGTGCTAACTACTAATGCAAGTAAATTCGCCAAGCAATCTTTCATCGATGAATTGCTTGAAAGCAATTTAGATAAAATTACTGTTAGTTTTCGAATATCAGACCATATTAAAAACAAGATGAGTCTTGCATCAGATATTGATTATGCAAAATACATCAATTCAATACTCAAACTCGTCGAAACGGTGCATAAATCAAATTATAATACAGAAATTGAGTTGGCTTTTTTCAAAGAAACTTATTATTCCAGATATATATTAGACGTTAACACTATCGATTTTATTAATACCAAATTATTGAATGATTTTTTTAATAAATTTTCCAGGTTATTAAACACAAACTTACCATCATATGATGATTACACACGGGGGATTTCTTCTCATTTAAGTAACGTTGATAGGATACCTGTTACGGAAGGAATAAGTGTTCGGTTTGATGGGCTTAGCAGTTGGACAACATCTGTTGAAAAGTATGAAAATTCCTCAACGTGTTATCCATCTAAATATGGTTCATGTTTCGGGATGCGTACTCACTTTGCCATTTACTGGAATGGAGATGTATCAGTATGCTGTGCTGATTTTGATGTTAAGAATATTATAGGAAACATTTTTAAAGAAAAAGATATTATTAAAATTTTGTCAGGTGAAAAAGCTGTGTCTTATGCCGAACAACTAAGAGGTAATCGGATGCCTACTAAAACATGTCAGATTTGTAGAGGAGGAACTAGTTTAAAAGAAAAATGGGCAAACATCATAGGTACTTTTGCATATGTTAAATAATAGAATCATAAACCACAAGATATTATTTTATTTCTTGCTAGGTTTAAACATAATCGCTCTGTCTTTTATTTTTACACCTATAACAAATTATTTATATGCAATACTGGAGGTAAAATCAGACGCTAAGAAAGCAGATGCCATTATCCTACTTTCTTCGGCAAATTATACTGAAAACATATTTGAAAGAAACACGTATCAAAGGATGCTCCATGCGGCTAGTTTATACAATCAGGGTTATGCTGATAAAATAATTATATGCGGAGGTGCTCTAAAAAAAGGAATGCCGTCTGTAGCTGAAATAATGAAAAAATTTATGATCGAAATTGGTATTAACAAAAAAGTATCATCACCGAAGGTAATTCTCAAAACACATATGAAAATATTAAAAACATAATGACAATATTAAAAGAACAAAACGTAAATAATTCCCTCTTAGTAACATCTTCCTATCATATGTACAGGAGTCTAGCTATTTGTAAAAAACTGGGAGTTGATGTCTATCCGGCACCAGTCCCATGTTACGAAAAGAGTATTTTTCATGCTACACTAAGGACAAGATTCATTTTAGAAATTTTAAGAGAATACGGAGCAATTGTTTATTTTTGGTTTAAAGGTTGGATATAAATGTAAAGGAGGATCAATATGTTAACAATAGAAGAAAAAGTTTCGGTTTTTAGTACAAAAGAAGAGGATATGAAAGCTGTCTGCAGGACATCCGAAGAAGAAGAACATCTGAAAAAATTACTTGAGGAGGCAGAAGAGCAGTCAAAAAAAAAGGAGATTAAAGTAACAAAAAAGGCAAGACCTTTTATTAAATACCTTATTCTGTGGAAGATCAGATTCCATTATGGAATTCATTGGAATAAGCCACTATATCCTTTCAGGCTGGCAAGGAATGTATTGCTGGGAAAATTATACAATTTGTTTGGTATCAAAAAGCATGTTTTGAGAGGACTTGAGTTCGCAGGTACCTATAAGTGTAATTTTACCTGCAATCACTGTCTCTGCGCAAGAATTGATGAAACTAGCAAACGCAAAGAAATGGCCCCAGAAGATTATAAAAGAGTAGTAAACGAGGCGATGAAACTTGGCGCCACTACCTTTGGCCTTGAAGGTGGAGAACCCTTTGTTACAAAAGATTGGGGTAAAATCATAGAAGCCTGCCGCCCAAAATACAACCACGTAATAATATCAACAAACGGTTACCTTTTTGATGACAAAAAAGCAAAAAGATGTGCCGAGCTCGGAGTAGACACAATTAATTTTAGCATGGACAGTGGTATCCCTGAACTCCATGATGCCTTTAGGAGAAAAAGGGGAAGCTTTGAGCAAGTTGTTCAAGGTATCAGGTTGTGTAAGAAATATAAAATTAAGGTGATTATAAACACGGTCGTACATAAAGGAAATATTTATACTGATGGGTTTAGAAAATTGTTAGAGTTTGCAGAGAAGGAGAAAGTACTAGTTAATACTCTTCTTGCAAAGGGCGTTGGAAACTTCAAAGATAAAGACGTTATGCTTAGTAAAGAAGACCTTCAGGCGTATGAAAAGATTATCGAGCCATACAACTATGTCCAACGCCACCTCAATTATAACTACGGAAAGCAGTTCGGATGTCCAGGAACAAAAGAGATGATTAACTTCACACCTTATGGCGATGTTATGAACTGTGCAAACATGCACATTTATTTTGGAAATGTCCTTGAGGAACCTCTTGACGTAATTAGAGAAAGGGCATTAAAAAAGACACCATTTGGTAGCTACCATTCTTGTTTCCTTGCAGATGATCCTGACTTTATGGAAATCTATTACAATAAACTGAACGAAAAAGGTTATCTGTCGATTGATGAATTAACAGAGGCTATAAAAGATTACGAAAAGAAAAACAATAAAATCGTATACCCTGAACTTCATGCTATGAATAATTAAATAGTATTTTCAATTTTGGACACAGATAAACACAGATGAAAACAAATCATAGTGATGCAAAATACAAAGAACTAACTGAGAAAATAATAATCTGTACTACAAATGTGTAAAACCTTTTTTAGCAAAGTTTTTAAGCTGCACTTTTGCTAAGTTATATGAAAATATGTGGTTAAATCACAAATTTCAAATAACGGGTGTAGATTTGTCCCCAACAAATGTCGAAATCTTAAAAAGAAAGGGTTATAAGGCTATCTGTGGTAGTGTAACAAATTTGGAGTTAGAAGATCACATATCTGATTTTACAGTATGTAATGGTGTTATTAATGTTACAAGCGACCCTTTTTTAGCTTTTAAGGAATTGGTTAGAATAACTAAGCCTTCGGGATACATTTTTCTAAATGTAACTAATAAGTTTAATCCGTATTATTACATTATTTATAAGGCAGCATATCCAATACGCTACATTTATTGGAATTGGAGCAAAAGTATCATAGATTATATTTACCCAATCTCAAAAATATTCTTTCAACCATTTGCTTATTTGATATATAAACAATTTTTGGATGACCAAAGTGGAAAGACTATTTTTATGGATGGTGTTATGGCTCCACGAATGGCGTTATTCTCCAAGTCAATGTTAAGGTCATATGCAAAAAGATGTAATACTGAAATCATAAAATTTGACTATAATAGATACTATCTTTCATTAGCGTCAATAATGAAGGTAAATTAATCCAAATAAATTAGTGGACTTGAATTCGCGGGAACCTACAAATGTAATTTTACCTGCAATCACTGTCTCTGCGCAAGGATTGATGAAACCAGCAAACGCAAGGAAATGACTCCAGAAGACTATAAAAAAGTTGTAAAGGAGGCTATGCAACTTGGCGCTACCACCTTCGGCCTTGAAGGTGGAGAACCATTCGTTACAAAAGATTGGGATAAAATTATAGAGGCCTGCCGCCCGAAATACAACCAAGTAATAATATCAACAAATGGATACATCATTGATGATAAAAAAGCAAAAAGATGTGCCGAGCTCGGAGTAGACACAATTAATTTTAGCATGGACAGTGGAATCCCTGAACTTCATGCTATGAATAATTAAGCAAATATTGTATGAATATTCTGTTTTTAAATCCACCCTTTATAGGCCGTTTTTCGCGTACATCCAGAAGCCCGGCAGTTACAAAGGGTGGGACGCTTTATTATCCCATCTGGTTGGCATATACAGTTGGAGTGGCAGAACAGGCCGGACATAATGTTATGTTTTTCGATGCTCCGGCAGATGGGTTTAACCTTGATCAAATCTTTGACAGAATGGGTGATTTTGTCCCCGATCTGGCAATTGTCGATACCAGTACTCCCAGTATCTATAACGATATTCGCGTAACTGAAAAGATCAAAGAAAAATACCCAAAGGCCTTTTCTGTACTGGTGGGCACACACCCTTCTGCAATGCCTGAAGACACACTCAATCTGAGCGATAGTATAGATGCCATAGCCGTAGGCGAGTATGATTATACTATTCGAGATTTAGCAAGTGCGCTTGAAAACAACCAGCCCTTGGATAATGTTGACGGACTCGTTTTCAAAAACAGTAATAAGATATTCAAAAACAGAAATAGGGACAAGATTGAGGACTTAGATGATATACCTTTTGTTTCTACTGTTTATAAAAAACATTTGAATTATAGAAATTATTTTTTTGCAGCCGCAAGTTATCCTATGATGATGATCATTACGGGTAGGGGCTGTCCTTTTAAATGTTTTTTCTGTGTCTATCCACAAGTATTTCATGATAGAAAATATCGCATACGTTCTGCAGAAAATGTAGTTGATGAGTTTGAATACATCTCACACAATTTTCCCGAAGTCAGAGAAATTGGCATTGAAGATGACTGTTTTACCGTCAATCGCAATCACGTCAGAAGGATATGCGAGTTGTTAATCGAACGAAATGTAAAGATAAAATGGTATTGTAACGTTCGGGGAGATTTAGACTATAATCTATTGAAATTAATGAAAGAGGCAGGTTGCCGTTTAGTGACAGCAGGGTTTGAAAGCGGTAGTCAGAACGTATTGGACAATATGCATAAGGGTGAAAGAATAGAGCAGTATTACCAGTTTGCTAAAGATGCTAAAAGGGCTGGGATTCTTGTGCACGGTTGTATCATGGTCGGTAATCCAGGTGATACCAGAGAAACATTAGCAGAGAGTTACGAATTTGCCAAGAAAATAAGCTGTGACAGTATGCAGTTTTACCCGCTTTATGTTTATCCAGGCACAGAGGCCTTTGACTGGGCTAAAAGAAACGGGTATGTCAAAACTGATGATTTTTCACAGTGGCTTACGGAAGAAGGCCTGCACAACTGTGTCTTAAATACGCCTGAATTATCCTCCAAAGATATGGTCAGTTTATGTGATTATTACCTGAAAAAGTATCATTTACGTCCTCTCTATATTCTATCGAAATTACGGCAGGCAATTATAAATCCTTCGGAAGGATATCGGACTTACAAGTCGGCCATTGTGTTTTTCTCTAAGCTATTTAAAGGCCAACTTGCCAGGAGCAGCTAATTAAATCAGACAGGATTTACAGGATGGACAGGATAAAATACTTTTAATACAGTCAAAGAAGTTTTTAAAATATTCCTTGTTTGCTATGAAAATAGATTCCCGATCTAGCCCTGTACCATCGTGGTTCAGGGCACGTCGGGAATGACACTTTGTTACTCTTTCTGTCATTCCCGCAAAGCAGAGCTTAGCTCTGAGGAATACCTACTTGGGAAGCCCGTCCCCGCCAGAACAGCCTTGTCAGGCTGGCGAACGGATTCATCCGGGCGGGCATACAGGGAATCTATAATTTTCATACTTTGTGTGACCCTTTAAGGTCATGAAAGTTTAATTAAAAAGTTATGGATATTCTGCATACTAATAGAAATTATACTCGCTTTTTTGTAAATTTATTTTGCGAAGCAAAATATGATAAATTAGCGACAGAAGGGAGCTAATTTATGAATGTATCAGTAATAGTAACTTGTTATAACGAAGAGAAAAATATTCAAGAGTGTTTAAACACTCTTGTTCACCAGACATATGTGAAGGATAAATACGAAATCATAGTGGTTGATGGTGGTTCAAAAGATAGAACACAGTCAATTGTAAAAGAGTTCTTGAATACATATCCCAATGTCAAACTTGCAGTTGAACCAAAGAAAGGTACTGCCGCCGGTAGAAATGCAGGATTAAAAGCCTCACAATTTGATTATGTCGCATTTATTGACGGAGACTGTGAGGCGCCACAGGATTGGTTGGAAACCTTAGTCGAGCAATACCAGAATATTCGACTAAAAGATGAAAACGTGATTGCTGTTGGTGGTACTAACATTCCTCCGAAAGATGCAAACAACTTTTTGCTGGCAATAGGAACTGCACTGGATTCATACATCGGCAGTTTCGGCAGTGTGCAGGGAAGGCGATTTAAACAACCAACATATGTTTCCAGCTTATCCAACCTGAACGTGTTGTACAACAAGCAGAAGATAATAGACATCGGGTATTACGATGAATCACTGATCAGTGAGGCAGAAGATGCGGACATTAATTTCAGGTTGTTTTCTGCAGGCTACAGGTTTTTGTTTATTCCATATTCCTTTGTCTGGCATAAAATGCGCCCTACTCCGAAGACCTGGCTAAAGAATATGTTTCGTTATGGAAAGGGACGGGCAAGACTTCTAAAACGCTACCCTCAAATGTGGAATATCTCTTTTGTCTTACCTTTGCTTTTCATTGCTACAATATTTTCAATATTATTGATGCCTTTCTCGAGGATTTTCTCCTTGTCAATACTTTATCTCCCTGTTCTCTTTTGTTTTTCTCTATCTTTATGTTTAAAAAGAGGCTCTCCCACCCTGGTATTGCATGTTATGCTAGTTTATCTCATTCAGCATTTTGGATATGCCATTGGTGAGATGTATGGGTTAGTTCATCCCAAGGTAAAGTAAATATAGTAAAAATTAAAAAATTAGATAAGATTTACAGGATAAAAATAAAAAATCCTTTTAACACGAAAACATATCACCGATCAAAGTCGGTAATGACACCTTTGTTACTCTTTCTGTCATTCCCGTGGTTTTAGCCCTCATGGCAAGGAAACAGGGAATCTGATCCTGACTTTCGACAGGACATGTTTTCATGATTCGTGGTGCCACAATATGGCATGAGCGTTTGATCTTGTCTAATAATAAAAACTATTTCAGTAATGACTATAAAGATGAAAAGTGTGGATAAAGAACTGTATGGAACATGGGACAAACGATGGGAAGGTTCTGAAGAAACAGAACGGGTAACCATCCTTAGCCGCTTGATGTTCAAAGCCAAGAAAAAAATATTAGTAAAAGCAATCAATGATCTTGAGATTAAGACGGTAATAGAAGTTGGCTGTGGGCTGGGCTATACTTTGGAGGTCTTTATGGAGAAAGGTTTCGATTGTATCGGTATAGATGTTTCCAATCATGCCATTTCTGTTTGCAAAAAAAAAGGCTTAAACGTAGTTTTAAGCAAAGTTGAAGATGTAACTGAAAAATATGATCTGGTTTCAAGCGATGGCATGCTTGAACATTTTTTGAACTTTGAACCTTATGCCCAGCATTTAATGCGAATAAGCAATAACTACGTATTGCTAATTCAACCAAACCATGATTCTTTTTTGGGAAAGACTTTTGTTTATCTGGCTGAATTATTCCGCGGTGATGAAAATGTCTTCGAGTATAATTATCGCATAAAAGATTTTATAGCTGTGTTTCACAAAAACGGCTTTGAGATTATCAAGAATTATCCAATATTTTGTAATGTGTTCAGGTTACTCTTGTTCAAAAAAAATGTGTTAAACAAATAATCGACTGGATGGTACAGCCCTTATGTTTGGTTCTGGATGGGGAAAAAGGCTACTTATTATCATTCGACAATTTACCATATTTTAGTATTAGACCTCTCAACATTCATTATTCTTACACTCTCCACTCTCCATCCATTACAAAACATACCCTTCTTATACGCATATTTGAAAATAATTAAATAGCTTGATTTTGTAACATGTATTGCCTAAAATATTTTACTTATCGAGATATGGCACTCCTTTTTAGAGAATAGGTTGTTTTGTGTAACCTCCTATTCTGCCAAAGGAATGAATGATAAAATATAAATAATGATATGGCAAAAGTAGTTGATTTTGTAGTTATTTTTGATGATGGGGTAAGAAAGCGTCATTATCATGAAACTCAAAAGGGCAAGGTTACATATTTCACTGTACAACTGGAGATAAAGATAGAGAATGAGTGGAGAGTTGCAGTAAGATATGATTGTTCCCATGGTTTTTCACATATGGACAAATATGATATAAAAGGTAAACAGTCAAAAAGAACTTTAAATCTAAGTTTCGAGAGTGCTTTGACCTATGGAGATTGGGATATTAATGAAAACTGGTTAAAATACAAAGAAGAATTTCTGAAAGGAGTAAGCAATGAGTAACTATACAAATTTTTTGGCTATGGTATCAACAGAATTTCATAGATATTTAATGGAAAACGATGAATATACAAACAAAATACCTGTTAATGCTCTGGTTATTTTTCAAGTTGAAGGAGAAGACGATTTTAATAACTGGCACAAAGAGACATCACTAAAGAATCGTGAATCAAATCAGCCAATAGTTTATGTTTATGTAAAGAAATGGAGGAAGCATTCCTCAATTGAGGAATTAAACCTCACAGAAGTAATGGGATAATTAATCAATTAATGTAAGGAATAAGTAACTCTGGAAAACGGGGAGAAAGAGTTAAAAACTTTCACAACGAAATACTATGGGAGGTTCTTTATGGCACATACTGTTATAGAAAAGAAAAAATATACCTACGAAGATTATCTTAATATCAATGATGATAAGAGATATGAACTCATAGAAGGAGAATTACTTATGACACCATCACCAGTTCCAGGACATCAAAGGATTTCTGGAAAACTTGAGTTTAAATTAAGGAAGTTTATAACAGAAAATAACCTTGGAGAGGTTTTTGATGCGCCATGCGATGTATATCTTGATAATGAGAATGTAGTTCAACCCGATATATTATTTATCTCAAAAGAAAGGTTGAATATCATAGGTGAAAAAAACATCCAGGGACCACCTGATCTTGCGGTAGAGATAATCTCAGAGAGCAGCGCTTACAGGGATTTGGTACAAAAGAAGAAACTTTATGCGAGATTTGGTGTAAAGGAATATTGGATAGTAATACCAGAAGAAGAATCTATAGAGATTTATATCCTGATGGATAACACATATCATCTTAACAAGACATACAGCAAGGATGATATCCTTGAATCACCCTACCTGAAAGACTTAAAGATAGGACTAAAGGAAATATTCGAATTTATTAAAATCTCAAAGTAATTATTACGGCTTGAGGTTGAAAGAATATGATAGATGATTTGTTAATTGTGAATGCAGTTGCTATGCAAACATCTGTAGTAGGTGATTATGTATATCGTGTGGAACAGCCTTCAATCGCTATGGGAAAAATTCCTGGAGTAACCGTCATTAATGTCAGTACTATATCTCCTTACTTTGAAGCTCTTTGTCTGCAAGCAGATGTCCTGATTTTGCATCTTTTGACAGAACATGATTTATTACCCATCATAGAAGAACGCAAACAAAAGAAACTCGCAACGGTTTACGAAATATCAGATAATTTTGTTGCTGGTCAATCTGGCGTTGGAATAAAGAGATGGTTCAGCGATCCTGTAAATGTGGCTTCAGCTTTTCAACTTATCAGGATGGCTGATGCATCTCAGGTAACTGGAGAAGGTATTCTGGAAAAATATAGTTTTTTAAACTCCAATATGGTGATTTTTGAAAATCAAATCAGTGAGCTTGGCCAATATAAAGAAACGACATCCAATTCGATCGTGATAGGTTGGGCTGGTTCGTCAGGACATACCGAAGACCTAAAACAAATAAGCCAAACGATAGTGGATATCTGTAACAAATATCCTAATGTGAGTTTTTCCTTTATGGGAGATGATGAACAATTTATCAACATTTTTTCGTGCATCCCCGAATCCCAAAAGACTTATACACCTCCAGGCACACTCAAAGATTACTTCCGTTTTCTGGAAGCACTGGATATTGGTATTGCAACGATGATAGATACACCGTACAACCATTGCCGTTCCGACATAAAGTTTGTGGAATATGCCTCCAGAGGTGTGATTCCTGTCCTTTCAGCCATAACCCAGTACAAGAAGCATGCTGTTCATGGATCCAATGCTTTTCTTTTCGAAGATAACAATAAACTCAAAACGATTCTCGAAGACCTCATACAGAACCAAACACTGCGACAAAAAGTTGCTCGAAATACATATGAATATATTCGAAGCTATCGAATGGAAGATCAACATGCAAAGAACAGAATCGAGTATTACAAGAATCTATGCAAGAAAAGAGCCGTTAAGGATAACAAGGCTTTCAAACTATCCAACCTAAGCCAGGCAAGTGAATCATTCGATGTTGAAAAAACCGAGACTGAAGTTTTGCTTTATAAGGGTGTAACAGATGAGGCAAATGGCAATGTCCAAAGTGCAAGGTCTCTATACCAGAAAGCTCACGAGCTTATGCCCGATTACTATCTTCCACTTTTTTGGCTAGGCTACAGCTATATGAGGCATAAAGAAAATGAAAAGGCTATTGAATTCTTCAACCGTGCCATAGAAATAAATCCACGTTCTGTCAGGTCATTACTTTATCTGGGCAATATCCTTGAATCACGAGAAAAGGAAAAGGCACTGTCCGTTTACGAAACTGCATTATCTGTTTCATCATCCTATGTGCCCTGCATTGAAGCGATTGCACTACTTTGCGAAAAGAATAGGGATTATTCAAATGCAGCGAAATTCTACAACAATGCACTTGAAGCAAATCCATTTTATGGCAATGCCGCTTTGGGTTTAGGGAGGGTATTTACGGCTCTTGGGAACAAAGAAAATGCACTTGAAGCCTTTCAAGTAGCAGCTGACATCTCTCCATCACACACGGAATCTCAATATAAATTAGCAGAGTGTCTGTTTGAGGCAGGCAATCTTGAAGAAGCCGCAAATTATTGCTTGAAGGCAATGGAGATTGATCGGAATTATACACCCACACATACTTTGATGAACAAGCTCCTTAAATCAAAACTTCTATGAAAATTCACTCACAACAGAAATTGTTCAGGAAGGATCAAAAACAATTCAGCAATTCATCAACCGCATAAAGACACGTTTTTCCTTAAATAAAAAAAACAACCTCATTATTAGAACTTTTCTCATTTATATTAAGAACTAGCTTGGTCCGACCCAGTGCCCCCTGTGACAATAGGAACAAGGGCCAAAAGCTTAAAACGAACATCAGCCAATTCATGGAAATATTGCGATGTTTGCTGATAATCCAATCTCAAAATTTTCTTTGTCATTCCTTTTTAGTCTATAGCAAATGAATTGCAACTAACGCCGGCTGTTGAGCCGCAAGACTCGCAGGGAAGAGAGTGCGACAGCGGTCTCTTCCTGAGAATCGAAGTCGGCTCGAACGCCCTTGATAGGCGGAGCGTAAGCGGAGCCCTGTCAAGGGCGTTGGAGTGCGAAGCACTCAACAGCCGGCGATAAGCTGGCCGCTTGCGGTCAGCTTATCGGCAAAGCTCACCTGCCCAAAACCACAAAACTTTGATAGCAGTATAACCTACAAAAAGCAGCGCTGGTTTTGGGTCAGGTGAAGCGCCTTGTTATGTCTTTATGCTGATTTAGCGATTAAACTCTCAAGAGGAATATGCAAATGAACATGTAGTTTACGAATCATATTCAGCGACAAGTTTCTTTGATGACTGAGAATTTCTGATACCCGACCACGTTTTCCAATATATGGCTCTAAATCCTTACGAGTTAAATTCATTTGTTCCATTCTAAATTTTATTGCTTCTACCGGATCAGGTGGGTCAATGGCATGATGTTTTCTTTCATAATCTTCAACTAAAACTAAAAGAATATCTAATTTATTTCCTTCTTTAGTATTTTCCTCTGCACCCCACAAACTCTCAATTTCAGAAAGTGCTCGCTCATAATCGGTTTCAGACTTTATAGGACGAATATCCATTAAATTACCTCCGCATCAATTTTGTCATATTGTTTATGAGTACCAATAAATCTTACAAAAATAGTCTGACGGGTATAATCTATCGCTACAACTAAACGATATTTATTGCCCCCGATATTGAAAACAACGCGATTATTTTTGAGAATGCTAGCCGAACGAAACTGAGCTTTAATATCTTGAGGTGTTCGCCAAGTTGCCTTTAGTGCCTCTGCATGCCACGCTTCAAGTGGCAATTTTGCTTCAGCATATTGTGATGATGACTCCCAAAACTCCCTTAAAGTTCGTTTTGCTATTATTCTCACAAAACAAATTATAGCACGACCCCACTTTGGGATCAAGCCGCAAAAACTCTATATTGGAATTCTTTTTTGACATAACATTAATTTTTATACTTATTCTACAAATTAGTGAAACTATAAGTCTAGCCAGTCTATTGCTAATTGATTTTACGCACTTTTCTGCAAAAATACTTGATAATATATCTATTTATTAACGAAAAGAGTAAATATTTATCATTATATTGTTTACTTATAAGTTACATCAATAATTATATATGGCAAGAAAGTTCATGTCTTTTACGTCCATGTAAGCATAAACATTTATTTAAGGTAACTTTTCCACATCACTCTATGTGGTATAGTTCTTTTGCTGGTATAATGAAGTGAAATAAGATGATAAAGACATATACTATTGAAGTCAAGAGGAAAAATGATAGTCAACCCGACCGGCTCAAACCAAAAGAAAACCAGGATAGAATTGGGGCGATGCCGAGGGAACAGGTAATCATGCAATATTACAAAGAATAAAAGGGCAGAAACCTACCCACCAAAAGGCACCTCCAGAACGCCGCCCAAAAACGTGGCTGGTAAGGAATAATATTATAATCCCCCTTAGTCCCCCTTTGTTAAAGGGGGAAATAGGGGGATTTGTCTTATTATTATGAATTATGAACACGTGCAGTTTTCATGCTGAATAACACTGATTTTTACTTTGTTTTTCCTGTTTATATTTTATGCTTCTCAATAATCTCAACAAATTTCTCTGCACTCCTCTTCCATGTAAGTTCTTTCAGGTCATTCCCTGCCCGTAATCCATACGATCTCAATTCCTCTCTGTGTTGATAGGCCCATTCCAGATGGTTGATGGTTTCATCTAAATCAGGATCGTCCCATACAGCAATCCTGGTTCCGTTTCTATTAATGTCTATTGGTTTCATATTCTCTATCATAATCGAATTATCTTTATTGATAATGTCTCTATGACCACTGCTATAAGATGCAATTACTGGTTTACGGCAAGCCATATATTCCATGAGGACGAGATTGGTGCCCCCCTCACACCTATTCGGAAACAAACCAATATCAGTATTTTTGTATATTTTTGCCATTAGGGCATTTGGGCGCGGCAAAATCGTGACGACTCGCTTAGTGTCTATACCGTTATCATGGAGAATCTTGTTCATTACCGTGGCATAATCTTTCGATTTAACTTCATATTTGATGTACGGGGAAGCTGCCATGGTATTCATGCTATCTCCCCACATATTAAACCATGCGTTTACGAGTATGACATCATTATGTCTATCCTGTAGAGCCTTAAATGCCTTTATAACAATATCCTGTCCCTTGCGAATCTCGAATTTACCACCTGAAAAGATCACAAAATTATCCTTGAAAATCTCTTTTTCTGAATGATAAGAGTTGAATATTTGTAAATCCACTCCCTGTATTACGGTTGTTACGTTATCAAGTCCGTGGCTTCTAAGAACTTCTTCACACCATTTTGATCCCGTAATTACAACGTCAAAGTTGTTTTTCCCATTTTGAATATACTCTTGTTGAAGTATATTTTCTTCAAAAAAAGTGTATCCTGCCTTGAAGGAACCCTTTATTTTCGGCCCCCAGGGCATCAGGGTTTGGTTACCTATTGCCTGTAAAATAGGTTGATTCACTTGTATGATTACGCCACTATTAATCTCCCTGGCTTCTGCTTCACTAATTAACCTACTCTTGAGGAAATAGAATTCATACTCTTCACCAATATCGTTAACACCAAAATTCTCTGTAATATATTTCACATCTGTAATATCAGATATTTCTTTAACAAGATACTTCCCGCAAACACCCCAACCAAAATTATTTCCCCTGGGTAGAATCAAATAAATCATAATGTAACCTGTTTTTTAATTATAACTCACTTAAATATTAAATGCTCATGTCACTTTAAGGCGCCGCGAGGCATAGCAATTGGATTCATTGCGAAAGCAAGGTTGCCTCCTTTTCGAAAGCAATGTCATTGAATTAAGCAATTCTACAAAATATTACCGCAAACTAGTTGACTGTAGCGGAAGGCTTTAGCCACTTTGCCACAAATCTTTCCCTGTTTTTCGACATTATTTCTGCTCTGGTAATTTCCTTACCAAAATAATTTACCGAAAGGTTCTCATCTTGAGATGCACCCCAGTGGTGTTCAAAGTCCTTTACGGGAACAGCATAACAGGCCAGACCTGCCTGTATAATCTGTAAGCCCATATCCCACTCTTCATAAAAACATGGACTGAACTGCACATCAAACATCAAGCGGTGTTTAAAGAATCTTTCAAGATGGATAGCAAAAAAGAAACCTGAAACATCATGTGTTAGTACCGGCTCATTGAAAGTCCCTTTTTCAAAATACTTGATAATACTAAGTTTCTTAAAATCAAGATGCGTACCCTGCGGACCTACTAAAACGGCCTTATCCAGACTAAAGAGATATGATTCCAATTGCTCAATTGCTAATGGACGTACATGGATATCTGAATTAAGTACAAACGCACACCTCCCTTCAGCCAGGTTAATACCAATATTCCATGACCGGCTCACACCGGCATTTACATTGTTATAACAGTATTTGTCTATGCGTGGATGGTTATGGAGTTTATCATAAACCTCACGACTATTGAAGATACAGATTACCTCACCATGTATACCTTCAAGGTCACTTAATAATGTCTTAATATTGTAAGGACTATGTGGAGAAAAATCTAAAACTGGAATTATGAAACTACATGATATTACCGGGTTTGCCGAATAATTTTTCATAAAATGATGAAATATTATACAGAAATAACCAAAAATTAAACAAAGAAAGTGTACATTAACACGTTTCTTTATATATACATTACATAAGTTTCAATTTTATAATACGTTAATGGTATAGTAATATGTATATATACAAATTTTAGACCGAAATTCATTTTGGCATGTATTTAGCTTTAAAAAATAACTAATAACAGTCTGTTACAAGCATTAAAAACCACATAAGCAATGCTGAGCAAGGTACCAAATATTCCTTGCAATTACCGTCTAGTAGGAAGATTTTTCTATATGAGGGAAATATTATGATACGTATTGGTATTATTGGTTGTGGATATTGGGGTATAAATTATGTTCGAGTATTTAGTGAATTACCTGATGTGACTGTAGCGTGTGTGTGTGATACGAGCGAAGATAGACTTCGGATAATGCACCGCAAATTCCCTTATGTATTTCCTACCAAGCTTTTAGAAGAACTATTGGCAGATGAACAGGTTGATGCCGTTGTTGTCGCAACAGAAGCATCAACACATTATAGCATTACCAAAGCCTGCTTATTACACAACAAGCACGTACTGGTAGAGAAACCGCTAACTACCTCTATCGAGGAAGGAGAGGAGTTAGTAAAACTTGCGGAGGAGAAAAAAATAAAACTAATGGTTGGACATACATTTCTTTATAATCCTGCCATACGTAAGATAAAGGAATATCTGTCTGATGATGATGTTGGATCGATTTACTACTTAGAAGCTACACGCACACATCTAGGCCTAATCCGTAAAGACGTTAACGCTATCTGGGATTTAGCCCCTCATGATATATCAATTTTCTCCTTTCTTCTTGAGGCACAACCCTTTTGGGTAAGTGCTGTAAGCGGAGGCTTTTTAAATAATGGGCGTCCCGATGTAGGTTTTATTACCCTTGGATATCCACATAATATCCTTGGTCACATCCACGTTAGTTGGATAAATTCCAATAAGGTGCGTGAAATTTCAGTCGTAGGAAGTAAGAAACGAATTGTTTTTGATGATCTGAACAGCATGGAACGCGTACGCATTTTCGAAAAGGGCGCGGCAATAACTGGTGAAGCTGATTCTTTCGGTGAATTCCAATTACAATTACGTGACGGGGACATAATAAGCCCTCGCATTGATACCAGTGAACCGTTAAAGAACCAATGCAATCATTTCATCTCTTGTTTATCCAATGGCCGCCATCCCCTTACAGATGGAACAAATGGTCTTAACGTGGTACGCGTAATGGAAGCTGTAAACGCGTCACTGAAACAACGGGGAGCTCCTGTGGAAATTTCCAGAGCTTTTGTGGAGGTTTCCAGAGTCCCTGTGGAGATTTCCAATTGAAGGTAACGTTAATTTCACCACCCAGCCCTTTTTTAATTGATCAAAAAGCCTTTCCCCCCCTTGGTGTACTTTACGTAGCTGGATTCCTGGAACACAAGAGAATTGATATAAATGTAGCTGATTTGGCTAATAAGGAATCCGATCTAGAAACTGCCTTAGAACCTTACAGCGATGCAGACCTATATGGTATTACATCAACATCCCCACAGTATCCACAAGCCCTAAAAATACTAAGAATATTGCGTCATCGGAATCCATCAGCCCGCACAGTCATTGGAGGTGCATTCCCATCATCGCTACCTGATAAGTGCATTCAAGATGGTTTTGATTTTGTTGTAGCTGGAGAAGGGGAAGAGGCGATGTTCCAGCTTATCACAAACATAGAAAAGAAACAAATTCCCAGTGTGGTACAAGCATCGTACATCCAGGATCTGGACGACATACCTTTTTCTGCCCGTCATTTAGTTGACATTCACTCCTTCGCATATGACATTGATGATGGCCGGGGCACCACATTAATCACCAGCAGAGGATGTCCCTTTACCTGTTCCTTCTGTTCGAAGGAAGTTTGGCAGCGTGGTACGCGTTTTCACAGTACCGATTACGTAATCGCTGAACTTGAACATATTATTAGCAACTATGACTTCAAACACTTTTTGTTTTTAGACGACACAATAACCATTCGTAGAAAAAGGATGTTGGAACTATGCCAGCGTATAGAACCACTTGATATCAAGTGGCGCTGCTATGCAAGAACTACAACAACGAAAGAAATGCTTATAGCAATGAAAAAAGCAGGATGCGTTGAAATTGGTGTTGGTGTAGAGAGCGGCTCTCAAAAAATACTGGACATTGTCGATAAAAAAGAAACGGTAGAACAAAATGCCAGTTTTGTTGAATTATGCAAACAGATTGGGATCACTGCCAATGTGTTTATCATGATCGGACTGCCGGGTGAAACTTATGAAACTGTCGAGGAGACGCGTCGCTGGATGGAACGTGTTCGCCCACATAAGTTTGGTTTCAACATCTTCATGCCTTATGCTGGCACGCCGGTGTATAAACATCCCGACAGGTATGACATCCAGATATATGATGTTCCAGAAGAAAAGAGCTGGGTAAAAGGACGCCAGGGAGAGTATGAATCTTTTGTTGCCACCAAGGAGCTGAGCCGCAAAGAAATCGAGCGTCTCTTCGGAGAACTTTTTGAACATTATACCGAAATAACCAGCTGGCAGCCCGGGGTAGGTAAAAGATAAATGTAAGACCGTTCCTATATGTATATTATAATAGAAGAATCAGATAAATCCTTTAATCCCCCCTCCCCCCCTTTATTAAAGGGGGGATCAAGGGGGGATTTATTAAGGGGGAATTAGGGGGATTGAATAACTCGTTCCCACGCTTTGCGTGGGAACGAAAGGATTGTTGCTCTGCGTCATCATTAATGGGATGTGTCCCTATTAACACTATTAACACTATTAACATGAAAAGAAGAGTTGTGGTATGTGGCGAGAAATGGGTGGCCGAACAGTGCCTTGAGTTCCTGTATGATCGTAATGATACGGAGATTTGTGCTATTGTAGCTGCGCCAAAAGACTGGCAAGCCGATTTGATTTCTTTCGGGGCAAAGAGACAGCTTAAAGTATTTATTGGCAATATTAATGATTATATAGAAGAGCTCACTTGCCTGAAGCCAGATTTCATTTTCTCAATCCAATATCGTCCGTTGCTTAAATCACCTATACTGAATCTTCCATCTCATGGTTGTATAAACTTACATTTTGGCCTACTTCCTCGCTATGGTGGGTGCTATCCTGTTGCGTGGACAATTCTAAATGGCGAGAAGCAAGCCGGTGCAACGCTGCACTATATGGTCAATAAATTTGACGAGGGAGATATCATTGCACAAACAACAGTACTGATCAGTGAGGAAACTACCGCACGCGAGTTATTTGATTCGATAAGCAAAGCAGCCGTCAAACTTTTCATAGACACCTATCCAGTATTGTTCAGTGATACTGTCAAGACTCGTTCACAGGATTTAACCCAGAAATTGTACTATGCCAACGATAGTATTGATTTCGACCGAGATCGGGTTATAGATTGGCGTAAAACAGGAACTGAAATTCATCGAACGATATGCGCTTTTTCTTTTGAACCATTTCAACTACCACTAACCTCTTTACATTTGCCGGATGGGCAACAACTTCAAGTTACCGTAACTCGCTCCCGGTTGCACAATAATGGTTCTTCGCATCCAGTAGAGAATGCCGGTCATATCATGGAAGTTACAGATTCAGGTAAGTTATTAGTTGCAACGGCTAACGGTAATCTGATAGAAATAGGCTTACTGAACAACAAAACATCTCGGGATTTCATTAAATCCTTAGGATACTCCCCGAACGACGTGATATTCAAGTGAGCATAGAATTCATTTTGCGAAGCAAAATGCCATAAACCTGTCCTGACGACAGGTCAGGATTAGTGAACGCAGTTAGCTAATTTATTAAATACAGATAATGTCCTTATCATCTCTTCTGCTCTATGATCGTAAGTATGTTCTTTTAAAACCTTTTCCATTCCCTCAATGGCTATATATTCCCTTTCACCGTCATTTCTAATATAATAATCTGCAAGCTCTAAGAGCTCTTTTTCATCTCGGTATATTACAATGTGTTTTCGTTCTTGAAAGAGTTCTGTAAGACCACTTCCCCTTGCTTCATCTGTGAGAAGCATACTACCGGAAGCCAGTACCTCAAAAACCCTCATGGCTAAACCACCCTGTACGGATTTGTTAAATACTATTTTTGACCGGGAGAAGACCTCTGCCATCTTTTCCAGAAAACACCTTTCGTAATATACATTGAACCTCTGTTTTAGTTCATTAAAGAGGCGCACCCTTTCAGCGTTAAATTCAGGATTAAGTATTCCGACAAAACCGATATCATACAATTTCTCCTCAGTCTTCTTTCCATGTATCTCCGGGTCACAAGCAGGAGGTATCCAAAAGACATTTTCTATGCCTCTGTCCTTAAACTTCTTGACGGCTGGTTTGTAAGCCGTAAAAACCACATCATAATTCCTTGCAAACTCAAAATGAGCATCAAAATTTATATGAGCATCTATCATATAGCATGCTTTAATACATTTAAGTGCACTCATATTTGTCAAGCTATAAAATAAGCCTGTATCAATAAATAAAAAGACATCCGGATCCCATCCTGTTGGCAACTGATTTAACACACTTTTCATATCTCCATTCATAAAAGGTATCTGGTGATCCCTCACTCTTTCTTCAACTGCCATTAAGTTCCATTTTTTCAATATCTCTTTATTAATAGTGGGACCATATGTTATCACACCACAAATCTTTCGCATCGCCTTTTCAAAATAAGCAGCAGTAGTCCTTGGATTTGATGTATAACTGAGCAAAACATTCATTGTCTAAACTCCTGAAACTATAACAATAGTCAAAATTATTTCCTCTGGGCAAAATTAAATAAATCATTTCTTAATTATAACTCTCTTGAATATTAAACGCTCATGCACATTTAAATTAACGCCCTCTGGACGGACTATTTAACAGAATTCTAGACTCGAAATCCGAAACAATTTTCAAAATTAAAAACTCAAATGACTAAAACACTGTTTAGAATTTTGATATTCGTATTCGGATTTACTTCTATTACTTGTAACCTCTTGTTACAAAGAATTAAAATTGAATTCACTATACAATCAAGGTACAAAAAAGCATGACAATTGGGTTCCTTGTCAGCCTTTATCACAGGAAGCAGATTTAAGCCACTTTGCCACAAATTGTTCTTTGTTTTTTGTCATTATTTCCGCCCTAGTGATTTCCCTTCCAAAATAATTTACTGAAAGGTTCTCATCTTGTGAAGCTCCCCACTTATGATCAAAATCCTTTACCGGAACAGCGTAACATTTAAGCTTTGCTTGCATGACCTGCAATCCCATATCCCATTCCTCAAAAAAACATGGGCTGAATTGCACATCAAACAACAGGTGATGCTTCAGGTACCTTTCAAGATGGATAGCAAAAAGAAAACCTGAAACAGCATCTGTTTGAACAGGCTTTTTGAAAGTTCCTTTTTTGTAATATCTTATTAAACAAAGTTTTTGAAAATCAACGTGTCCTCCTTGTGGGCCTACTAAAACTGCCCTATCCAAACTAAAGAGATATGATTCCAATTGCTCAATTGCTAATGGACGTACATGGATATCTGAATTAAGTACAAACGCACATCTTCCTTCAGCCATGTTAATACCAATATTCCACGATCGGCTCACGCCAGCATTTAAATTATTATAACAGTATTTGTCTATGCGCGGATGTTTTTGGAGTTTCTCATAAACTTCACGACTATTGAAGATACAGATTACCTCACCATGTATACCTTCAAGGTCACTTAATAATGTCTTAATATTGTAAGGACTATGCGGAGAAAAATCTAAAACTGGAATTATGAAACTACGTGATACTGGGTTTGCCGAATAATTTTTCATAAAATGATGAAATATTATACAGAAATAACTAAAAATTAAACAGCGAAAATGCCCGTTAAGATATCTTTATAAAAATATATTATATAAGTTTATATTTTAAATATGTTAATGATATTTCTATTAAATAATACACAAATCTCAGACCAAAACTTATTTTGGCATGTATTTAGCATTCAAATTGAGATTGTTCAATAATGCAAATTTTATACTTTGATCACAGGACTGATTTCCCCTGTTGTTTTATATCCAAAGATTATATCTTGTGTAAGAGCGAAGTAGATAAATCATATTTAGGTGCTAAGCGCATTAAGGCAAAACGTGGCCGTAACGTAGCAACTATAACAACTGCCTAGACTCTATTTTTTTAGAGATACAAATGTCTATAAAGCAAAAAATATCTCAAAAATGCGCAGTAATAATATCTACAAGCCCGGAACAGGATTCCCTATTAGAGTTGTCTGATATTTCCGTCAGAAAAGCAGTTAATACTAACAAGGGTATATTTTCTCATGTTTTAACGCTATTAATAAGAGTTGAGAAGAATGAGGGCATTTTAAATTATTCTATGGCGCGTAACAAAGGTGTTATCTTAGCTGTGGAGAAAGAATGTAGTTGGGTCTTTTTCCTGGATAGTGGTGACATATTTGTACCTAATATATTTGAAATTGTGTCACCTTACTTTTCAAACTATGATGCTGTGTGGGGACAAATTTATTCTTATAAAAGCACTTCAAATGAAGAAATTATTGCAGAAAAATTTCCTAAACAATTAGAAAGGACTGAAAACAAAAAAGATATACTATTTATTGATCCATATTTCACAATTCAAACTGGCCATTTTGTTAAAACTTCAATTGCTATAAAAACACCATTTAATGAAAAGATTAAAATTGGGGAGGAATTCGAATATTTTTTAAAAATATGGGATAACTACAAATCTATTAAAATACCATATCCTTTATATTGCAAAAGACATAGTATACAAAAACCAGATTACAACTTTCGGTGGAAGAATTCTGTTTCAAACATTCTAAAAGAGTATAAAGAAAAAAAGATCTCCTATCTATATATTAATAAAAAAGAACAAGTTAGAGACAAACACATGGATTTTGCAATTTATGGTATATTAAGAAGCGGAACGACTGTTCTCTCTGACTTATTAACAGTAAAAGACAAATCACTTGTACTGTATGAACCAGACATTTTATTTACCAGTTACAAAAATGAGAAACAGGATGCAGATGGTCATGAATCAATATTTAAATCTCTTGAGTGCTTTGGTATTGATGTTTCAGAAATTAAGTGTTGGGACAAGACACGGTATCCTACATTCCTACAATTCTTTGACGCAACAATGATTGTTGCTCTCGGTTTATTAGAATATGTTACGGATATTTCCGGCTTCATTAAAGAATTGAGGGAAAAATACGAGTTGCCAGTTATTATTAGCTACCATCCATTGGATAATATACTTTTAGAAAAACGAACGGAATTAGGATGGTTAAATCATCTTAGAAAGAGTGAACTAAAATTGGTATTACAGAATTCTGGATTATATATTGAATTGGAAAAACAGATTGATGATACTCAGACATTGATAATTGCTAAACCAAACAAGGTTAAAAAGTAGGTTGTGTCTCCAATTCCCTCAATTTCTTAAATACAGATAATGTCCTTATCATCTCTTCTGCTCTATGATCGTAAGTATGTTCTTTTAAAACCTTTTCCATTCCTTCAATTGCTATATCTTCCCTTTCATCGTCATTTCTAAGATAATAATTTGCAAGCTCTAAGAGTTCTTTTTCATTTCGGTATATTACGATGTGTTTTCTATCCTGAAATAGTTCTGTGAGACCACTTCCCTTTGCTTCATCTGTAAGAAGCATACTACCGGAAGCCAGTACCTCAAAAACCCTCATGGCCAAACCATTCAGTACGGATTTGTTAAATACTATTTTTGACTGGGAAAATACCTCGGCCATTTTTTCCAGGAAACACCTTTCGTAATAGGCATGGAATCTCTGTTTTAGTTTATTAAAAAGGTATGCCCTTTCATTGTTATGTCCAGTATTAAGAGTTCCGACAAAACCAATATCATACAATTTTTCTTCAGTCTTTTTTCCATGTATCTCCTGATCACAAGCAGGAGGTATCCAAAAGACATTTTCTATGCCTCTCTCCTTAAACATCTCGACGGCTGGTTTGTGAGCTGTAAACACAACGTTAAAGGCCCTTGCAAGCTTAAGGTGTAAATCAAAAACCAGATGGGAATCTATAAAATAGCACGCTTTAACACATTTAAGTGCACTCATATTTGTCAAGCTATAATATAAGCCTGTATCAATAAATAAAAAGACATCCGGATCCCATCCTGTTGGCAACTGATTTAACACACTTTTCATATCTCCATTCATAAAAGGTATCTGGTGATCCCTCACTCTTTCTTCAATTGCCAGTAAATTCCATTTCCTCAACATCTCTTTACTAATAGTGGGACCATGTGTAATCACTTCACAAATCTTCCGCATCGCTTTTTCGAGATAAGAAGCTGTAGTCTGTGGATTTGACGTATAGCTGAGCAAAACCTTCACTGTTAGTACTCCTGAAACTATAGTAGACGAGTTAAATAAATCCCCCTGCCTCCCCCTTTATAAAAGGGGGAATTTTTTGGTTCAATCTTGTAGATTGAACCGAAATGTTTTGGTTCAGGCTACAAGCCTGAACCAGCATAGGGACTATAACAATAATCAAAATGACATTTTTAGCGCCTCGATGTCATCTCTGAGGAACCCTTCGCTTTGTCATTCTGAGCGAAGCGAAGAATCTCATTGCCATCACTCAGGGTAAACTCCGTGACGAAGAATCTCACCTAGACATTTAAACAACTAATTTCCTATCCTCCCTTATTCCCTCCTTTAATAAGGGGGGGATTTTTGTGAAAAACTCATTGAGTGCATTTTTTACATAACTTATTTCTTCTTTTTCCAGCTCGGGATATATGGGAAGTGATAAGATCCTGGAAGACGCACGTTCAGATACAGGAAAATCACCAGCCTTATATCCCAATTCCTTATACGCTTCTTGAAAATGAAGAGGGATAGGATAATGAATACCACAAAATATTTCTCTTTGTTTTAAGAATTGTAACAACTCATCCCGGTTATGGGTTTCAATAACGAACAAATGAAAAACATGACTACGATCCGGTCTAGTTTTTGGTAAACCAATCTGCAAATCTTTTAAAGAGTCGCAATAATAAAAAGCTACCTCTTCCCGCTTATCATTCCATTCGTCTAGATATCTTAACTTAACACGCAAAATAGCGGCTTGCAATCCATCCAGACGCGAATTTGTACCCTTCTCTGTATGGACATATTTCTGTTTTTGCCCGTATTCTCGAAGCTTATTGATTTTCTCAGCAATACTAACCTCATTAGTTATAACAGCCCCTCCATCCCCATAAGCGCCAAGATTTTTCCCGGGATAAAAACTAAAGGCTGAAGCAATACCGAAAGTTCCCACTCTTTGATCTTTATAAAACGCACCATGAGCCTGACAAGCATCCTCAATGACATAAAGATTGTGTTTTTTGGCTATCTCTAATATTGAGTCCATTTCTGCTGGTTGCCCGTAAAGGTGGACAGCGATTATGGCTTTTGTTTGGGATGTTATTTTTTCTTCAATCTTTTCCGGGTCAATATTGTAAGTTTCATAATCACAATCAACAAATACCGGTATGGCGCCCACGCTACTTACTCCTAATGCTGTAGCTATGAATGTATTTACGGGAAGTATTACTTCATCACCTTCTTTTATGCCCAAAGCCTTACAAATGAATTTCAATGCATCTGTCCCGGAATTAACGCCGACGCAGTAATGTGCATCGCAATAGTCTGCAAATTCTTCCTCAAACAAACAAACTTCTTCACCACCAATAAAAGAACAACTTTTTATTACTCGCTGGATGGCTTCATCAATTTCTGGCTTTATGTGATTGTATTGTTTATTTAAATCAACAAGATTGATTTGCATAGTTTGCATTTTTACCTTTTATCTAAATTGAGCGATTTATGTAGCCGCAACCTTCAGGTTGCGTAACTAACGTGAAATCTTTATAAACCCATCAAATGATGAGAAACGCAGGCTAAAGCCTGCGGCTACAGTAATATACAATATAAAATCGCTCAATTTAGATTATATAGAACTTTAATTATTCAGGGATATTTTCTGTGCTATTACATAATATTGAAATACAAAAAGCTTTGAAGCCTCATCCCTGGTAATATCTCTTAATACAATCCTCCCAAAGTTTATGTCTGCTGGCCACTTCTTAATACGTCCTAGCTCGGATTGCGTTGCATGAGAACATTGGATCATTTTATAGCCAGTTCCAGAAAACATTTTCATAATTCCACTAAAAGTAAAAAAACGTATATGTGTCGCATCCAGTATACCGTGTTTCTTATATGTCCAGCTACCATTCAACAGGTTAATAATAGTGTCGATGTTTTGTATATTGGGGATGCTGGCAAGCACTTTTCCATTTGGTTTAAGATAGTCGCGTAAGGTAAAAAGTGTCTTCCACGGGTCATAAAGATGTTCCAGGACATCAGCACAAATGATTAAGTCAAAATATTCCTTCGTTAATCCAAGGGCATCTAATTGTGCTTTTTCTATATCCGATACAATAACCTTGTCCAAACGAGTCTGTGCAATTTGTGCAGCTTTTTTATTAGAGTCCAGCCCTATATATTTTACATTAGGAAATTTTTGTTTTATGGCTACCCCCGTTGCACCAGACCCGCATCCAATTTCAAACACCTGCTCTGGAACTTCCGTAATTAGGTCTATCAGTTCGGTACGTGGATTATCACCATATTCTGCTATATATCCTGTGTTTAAAGGTGAAAAATACTCTTTCATTTTTCAAACAAAACAAGGAAAAACGTAACGGTTTAGCCTACCGCAAAGACGCAGAGGACAGAAGAAAAAACTTTACAGAAATACTGTAGGAGCGCATTGCAATACACTCCTACTTCTACAATAAAATTCCAGAGTTTTTCAGAATTCCTAATCATTACTTTCTTAAAAAAACAACTTTGCGCCTTTGCGGTGAACTATTACGGAAAATTTCTCCAAAAATGTTGAAATATTATACAGAAATAACTAAAAAATAAACAAAGTAAAAGCTCATTAAGATATCTCTTCGTGTATATCTTACATAAGTTTTAATTTTATAATGTGTTAACGATATTATTATTGAATATATATACAAATTTTAGACCGAAATTCACTTTGGCATGTATTTAGCGCAATAAGTTTCATAAAAACATAATAGTTCACCGCAAAGTCGCAGAGGACGCAAAGAAAAAACAAATTTTTGTTGTAGGGGTTCAAAAATTTTGAACCCCTACTTTTAAAAAAATAATAACTTTGCGAGCTTTGCACCTTTGCGGTGAACTGAATTGTTACAATTATCTATTATGGAAAATATCAAAGATTTATTTCAAAAAGCATTTAATCTTCATCAGGCAGGAAACCTTACAAACGCAGCAGCACTTTATCTCAATATATATGAGAAACAACCAGAACACGTTGACGTAATCTCTCTACTTGGTACTTTGTATCTACAATCAGGAAATCTTGACACTGCTGCTACCTTCCTTAAAAGGGCAATAGCACTCAAACCAGATGATGTAGAGGCGCATAACAATCTAGGTACTGTTTTTCAAAAACAAGGAAAATTAGATGAAGCAGTAAGCTGTTATAATCGTGCACTATCACTCGAACCGGACTATGCAGACGTATTTTATAATCTTGGTAATGTATTTAAAAAACAACGTAGACTTGATAAGGCGATAGAAAACTACAGGCAGGCGATAAAACTCAAACCAGATGATCACGAGGCACACAACAATCTTGGCACTGTACTAAGAGAACAAGGCAAACTTGACAAGGCGGTAGAAAACTACAGGCAGGCAATAAAACCCAAACCAGACTACGCACAGGCACATTTAAATATCGGAAACGTATTCAAAGAACTTGGTAAGCTTGGCGATGCTGCAACAAGTTACAGTAAGGTAATAGCACTTAATCCAAATTACGCAATGGCATACTGTAGTCTTGGTACCATTTTTCAAGAGCAAGGTAAACTTGATGAGGCTATAACGAGTTATGACAAGGCAATAGCACTTAATCCAAACTATGCAGAGGTTCACAATAACCTCGGTACAGTACTTTCAAAACAAGGCAGACTTGATGAAGCATTGGAAAGTTATAACAGGGCAATAAGACTCAAACCAGAAGACCACAAGGTACACAGCAATATAGGCTCCACACTTAAAGAATTAGACAAACTTGACGAGGCATTAGCGAATTGTAAGCAAGCAATAATACTTAACCCTCATTATGCCGAGGCCCACAATAATCTCGGTACAATACTACAGAAATCAGGCAGGTTTGAAAATGCTGTCGAAAGCTATAAAAGAGCAATAGAACTCAAACCAGAAGATCCAGAGATTCACAGTAACCTTGGTTCTGCACTTAAAGAACTGGACAGACTTGATGAAGCAGCCGCAAGCTGTCATCATGCTATTGCACTTAATCCTGACTACGCCGAAGCTCACAACAACCTTGGCACAATACTCCAGGAAAAAGGCAAACTTGACGAAGCAGTAGCAAGCTACAGGCAGGCCATAATTCTTAAGCCCGATCATGCTATGGCGCACAGTAATCTTGGTACTACATTCCAGGAACAGGACAAATTTGACGAAGCAGTGTTATACTGCCGTAAAGCAATATCGCTTAATCCGTGCTATGCAGACTTACACAACAACCTGGGAGCCATACTCCAAAAGCAGGATAAGCTTGACGAGGCAATAACGCGTTATGACAAGGCTATAGCACTTAACCCTGATTATGCAGAGGCACACATGAATAGGTCTTTTGCATTATTGTTAAAGGGAAATTTTAAAGAAGGTTGGCCGGAATATGAGTGGAGACTTCAAACAAAGACCCATAGCTTGAGAAACTTCCACAAACCCAAATGGGATGGTACACGCCTTAATGGTAAATCCATACTGGTACATGCAGAACAGGGTTTTGGAGATACCATCCAATTTGTACGATATCTACCCATGGTTAAGGCACAAGGTGGACGTGTGATATTTGAATGCCCGCATAACCTTCTTCGTTTACTGAAAAACTGCGACGGAATTGATGAAACTATTGAAAGAACACCCAAACCAGATGTACAGTTTGATATTCACGCCCCCATATTAAGTTTACCGGGGATATTTGGCACTACCCTGGATTCAATACCGTCAGATGTCCCTTACATTACGCCTGATCCCTGGTTGGTAGAACAATGGCGTTTAAGGTTCGACCATGACAATAATTTTAAGATTGGCATAGTATGGGCAGGAAATCCCAGCAACAAAAAAGACTACATACGTTCCCGTGCATTAACTGACTTTACTCCTTTATTAGAGATTCATGGGACGTCTTACTACAGCCTTCAAAAGGGACCGGCTTCTGTGGAAGCCAACAATCCACCTGAGGGAATGAAAATCATCAACCTGGAAAATGAGTTGAATGACTTTGCCGACACAGCAGCCGTAATTACTAATCTGGATCTGGTTATCTCAGTAGATACGGCAGTCGTACACCTTGCCGGAGCTATTGGTAAACCTGTGTGGACTCTCCTGCACTTTTCACCAGATTGGCGCTGGTTGCTGAATCGTGATGACAGCCCCTGGTATCCAAGCATGCGCTTATTTCGACAAACTAAATTAAATGATTGGACTGAAGTGTTCGAACAGGTGAAAGATGCTTTGATACAAGAGTTTCAGATTGCGGAAAAAGATCCGCATTTCGAATTTCAAAATGGATGAAAGATGAATAAAGATGATATGAAGCATAGAACGAAGCAGTTTGCGCTTCGTGTTATTCGCCTGGTTGAATCATTGCCTAAAAGGCAAACGGCCGATGTGCTCGGCAAGCAATTGTTGCGTTCAGGAACTTCAGTAGGAGCAAACTATCGGGCTGCATGCCGAGCCAAATCTACCGCTGATTTTGTTTACAAGATGGGAATTGTGGAGGAAGAAACGGATGAGTCCCTTTACTGGATGGAACTCTTGGTTGAAGCAGGAATTATGGAATCTAAGAAACTGGAATCCTTGATAAAAGAGGCTAATGAACTTTTGGCCATTACTGTTGCATCTATCAAGACCGCAAAAATAACTAAATAAAATCTGAAACCCAAAATTGGAAGTAGATTAAGGGCGATAGGCCGAATCCACAAAATAACGAACGTCGAATAGCGAAGTATGAACTAAAGTGACTAAAGTTGAGGATGATTTAATCCGCAATCTGAAATCCGAATTCCGAAATTGAAATAATGAATTGTAAGAACCCAAATATTAACAATCCGAAATTAGACGGTAGAATCCTATATATCAACTATGATAGCCCTGAACCTTCGGGCGGCGTAAAGGTAATTTATTCCCATGTATCCCATTTAGTGAAAAATGGATATCCTGCTTTTGTGGTACATAACCAAGCAGACTTTAGGCTACCGTGGTTGGATTGTGACGTTCCCATACTTTATGCAGGGAATAACCTTCAGATTCTGCCAAATGACATAGTCGTTATTCCGGAAGATCACAAAACAGCGCTTAAGGCATTCAGAAATATTCAAGCTAAAAAATACGTCTTTTGTCAGAACCATTTTTATGTTTTTAAGGGTCTGCAAAATGGTGACACATGGCAGGATTACGGTATATCAAATGTTTTTTGTTGTTCAGACATTATTAGCAAATTTGTCCGATCTGTTTTTGATTATGGTGAAGTGCCGGTTATTCACAATGCAATTCATTTAGATCTTTTTAAACCGCGTAAGAAGAAACTTCAAATTGCATACATGCCCAGAAAAACTCCTGGTGAACTGGACTTTATCAGGAATCTTTTCGATAGACTTTACAAACAATATAGGCAGGTTCCATGGATTTGCATTGATAAAGTAAATGAAGCAAAGGTAGCAGAAATCATGAGTGAATCAGCCATCTTTCTTTCCACAAGCATTTATGAGGGATTCGGGCTGCCACCGATAGAGGCCATGGCTTGTGGTTGTATCGTAGTTGGTTTCCACGGAGATGGTGGATTGGAATATGCCTCAAGAGTTAATGGATTTTGGTGTGAAGGAGGAAATATTATTGAATGTGCAAGGACACTGGGACATGTGGTATCCCTTATCGATAATAAAGATAAAATAGTAGACAAGATAAAGAATCAGGCATTGAAAAAGGCAGGTGAATATACATTCGACAGGCAAAAAAATGAACTTCTAGATTTCTGGAGCAAAATATATAAATGAAACATTACGAAAACAACATTCCGCTGTTAATTGTACAAGTTGAACCACCCCAGAATACAGGTGGTGGAGACTACTTTTACCGAACACACGCACCCGGAATTGCCATGGCACAGGATGACGGGGTGTACGTAGTCAATTTAACCAACCAACACCGAAAAAAAACCGAGATAATGATGAGGGCTGATATCCTGATTTTAAAGAATATCTGTGACCCGGATATCCTTCCCCTGATCAGAGGTAGAAATGAAAAATGTAAACTCACGGTTTATGAGATAGCAGACGACCTTAATGCCTTGCAGACGTGGAATCCGGTCTATTTCTTTTGGAAGAACAGGGAAAATCTGGCGCTAGGATATCGCCTGGTAAATTGTTGTAATGCATTACAGGTAACGGCTCCTGAACTCAAAAGGCTTTACGGTCACTTAAACGATAACTGCGAAGTCTTTCCTAATCAAATCCTGAATGTTCCACCTGAAAAAACTTTGAAAAAAGACAAAGGAATAATTATCGGATGGGGTGGGTCTCACGGCCATCTGGAGGACATAGCCGAAATTGCAGACCCTCTGATTAAGTGGATAATTACCAGGCCCAACGTTTCTCTACACCTAATGTGTTCTGAACCCATCTGGAAACTTTTTGACTCTCTGCCACAACACAAGAAGAGATGGATTTTACCCGGATCCTTAGACGATTATTATAATTTTTTGGGAGGAATTGACATAGGTATTGCTCCGTTAAAGGATGCTGCCTTTAATCGTTCCCGGTCAGATGTCAAGTTTTTGGAATATGCTGTTTCAGAAGTTGTACCAGTCATGGCCCACCTAGAACCATACCTTGATTCAGTGAATGTTGGCAAAACAGGTTTCCTCTTTAAGAATACAGTAGAGTTGATTAATATTCTAAATCAATTGATAGAGGATACTTCGTTAGCACGAAGTATTGCAAAAGAGGCCCGGCAATATGTAATTCGAGAACGACTACAGTTACAGCATGGACGAGATAGATTGGATTTTTACAGACATCAACTAAGACTACTGCACAAGCAAGATTGTGAGGTTGATCGGGATTTTAAATGGTTTGAAGAGTTGTCGAAGTTAGAAGGGGCAATAATTAATGGAAGACATTTCCAACTACAGGCTACCCGCTTCGAAAATCTTCTCCACGATGGATTGATCGCCATGCAGATATACCACGACAAAAAACTGGCCCGCAAACTCTTTGAAGAGGCTGCCAAACTGGAGCCTAAAAACTATCTGACTTTCATGTTCGGAGCATCCATATCAACTGATCCGATTGTTTGTTTATGCAAAGCGCTTGAACAGGAACCCCATTCAATAAGGACATGGATACTACTGGGAGAAGAATTTGAAAGAAGGGGAAAAATCAGGGAGGTACTTCAGTGCTTCGAATCTGCTATCAAGATTTATCCGGAATATGAGATTTCATACTTGAGGTTAGGCGCCTTACTTAGAAAACTAGGGCAACAATCTCAATCTGACTGGTTTTTCAGAAAGGCCGAGATAATTACCCAAAATCTTCATGATTTAGATAATACTATAGTAAAAGAAAGAGTAAGCTAACAAATCCCCCCTTCCCCTTTGCTAAAGGGGGAATTAGGGGGATTCACCCCTTTGCTAAAGGGGGATGAAAGGGGGATTTAGGCGCTTAGTTATGAAATTTAAACATTTTTTGGTATAAAGAATTCTCTGTAATATTCATGAAATCTATGTTCATTGTCGATAGTAGAAGGTAGAGAGAAAAAAAAGTTCTTATAGAATAATACAGTAATAAACTAATTTGTGACCATTATGACAAACAATAATTATTTGTTTCAGGAAGCACTCAAGCTTCATCAGGCAGGAGAACTCACAGCAGCAGCAGCATTTTATCACAAGATACTCAATAAACAACCAGGACACATTGACGTAATCTTTCTACTTGGTACTTTATATCTACAATTAGAAAATCTTGACATTGCCACTACCTTCCTTAAAAAGGCAATAGCGCTCAAACCAGATCATGTAACAGCATACAACAATCTAGGTACCGCTTTTCAAAAACAATGTAAACTTGATGAAGCTATAGCAAGCTACAGGCGAGCTATAGCACTCAAGCCAGATTATGCCGAAGCTCAATGCAATCTTGGTAATGCACTTAAAGAACAGGGCAGTCTCGACAAGGCCGCAGTCAACTACAGGCAAGCAATATTATCCAAGCCAGATTATGTCGATGCACACTACAATCTGGGTAATACACTTAAAGAACAACGTAAACTAGATAAAGCAGTAGAAAGTTACAAACGGACAATAGCACTCAAGCCAGATTACGCAATGGCGCACTGTAATCTCGGCTCTGTACTTCAAGAACTCGGTAAAATTGACGAGGCAATAGCGAGCTGTAAACTAGCAATAACTCTCAAGCCAGATTACGCAATGGCACACTGCAACCTCGGCTCTGCATTTCAAGAATTAGGTAGACTAGACGAGGCAATAACAAGCTATAGGAAAGCAATAACACTCAATCCAGACTATGTAGTGGCTCATAGTAATCTCGGCTCTGCACTTCAAGAATTAGGTAGACTAGACGAGGCGATAACAAGCTATAGAAAAGCAATAAGACTTAAGCCAGATTATGCAATGGCACACTGCAACCTCGGTTCTGCACTTCAAGAATTGAGTAAAATTGAGGAGGCGATAGAGAGCTATAATCGAGCAATAGTACTTAAACCAGATGAAGCAATAGCACATAAGAATAAGTCCATTGCATTATTACTGATAGAAAATTTTAAAGAAGGTTGGCCGGAATATGAATGGAGGCTTCGAACAAAAGACCATAGTTTGAGAGACTTTCAAAAACCCAAATGGGATGGCGCACCTCTCAATGGTAAATTCATCCTGGTACACGCAGAACAAGGCTTTGGCGATACCATCCAATTTGTACGATATCTGCCCATGGTCAAATCACAAGGTGGACATGTGATATTCGAGTGCCGGCAGAATCTATTTCGTTTACTAAAAAACTGCGCCGGAATCGATAAGATTATCGAAAATATATCTACCAATGAGCCATCTGTACAATTTGATATTCACATTCCCCTATTAAGTTTACCAGGGATATTTGGTACTACCTTGGATTCAATACCTTCAGATGTGCCTTACATTACGGTTGATTCCCGTCTTGTAGAGCAATGGCGCATACGGCTTGAACATGACAACAACTTTAAAATAGGCATAGTTTGGGCAGGGAATCCGACATTCAAGAATTATCATAATCGTTCCTGTTCACTGGCTGATTTTGCCATATTATCCGAGATTCCTGGACTATCTTTCTACAGTCTTCAAAAGGGACCTGCTTCTGTTGAAACCAACAATCCACCAGAGGGAATGAAAATCATCAACCTGGAAAATGAGTTAAATGACTTTGCTGATACCGCAGCCGTAATTGACAATCTGGATCTGATCATTTCCACAGATACTGCCGTTGTGCATCTAGCTGGAGCTATTGGTAAACCGGTATGGACTCTCTTACATTCTGCACCAGATTGGCGCTGGTTGCTAAATCGTGACGATAGCCCCTGGTATCCCCGTCCGAACGGCTTGGCCGGGCGGGCAGGTATGTGTTTATTTAGACAATCTAAACTGAATGACTGGTCTGGAGTGTTCGAGCAGGTGAAAGAAGCTTTGCTATATGAACTTACCACAAAAGGATGCAGACAACCAAAAGTAAGCAGCAAGCAATATGCAGTAGGCAGTATCAAGTAGAGAATAAGTAGAGAGAATTATTATTCATTTTTTGAAATTACAATATATAAAATACAAATTATTTACCCCGTTAGATAGTTTTTTTATAGGCGCGTATAACTGACATAATAGTTTCTATCTTTTTAAACTTTTGTAACATACTACA